>NZ_FMDO01000030.1 GCF_900095305.1 Proteiniborus sp. DW1
TTACAACAATGTTAAAATATCCTAATAAGAGGAGCTAGACTACAGAAAATTCCAATCCTAAACTTAAAAATTAGTTATAGAAACTTTACGTGGTAAAAAACTTTAGCCTAACTGAGCTTTCAAATGAAGATGTCCCAATATGATAACACAGTAGAAATGGGTAACAGTAAATTCTTGACATCAACAACATCCTTTTAATATAGAATTGAAAAACCGTTTGACTATCATATGAGAATTTAGGCTATTATAGGCATTTATATGTAGATTAACCTAAATTTTCATACAAGCGTATAATAGCATAATTTTATAGTAAGAAATAGGTAAATGAAAAGTAATATAGAGATATAAAAAGGAAAGGGTGTACAGGTAGTATACTCATAGACCCATAAAAAATTGGCTTTACTTCATCGTGATAATTAACCGGTATTCATGCTATGTGTTAAGTGCGATATTTTTGAAATTCCTGTTGTTCTTGATACACGTAAATATGCTCTTTTTAATAGCAAACTTATAATTATAAATATGTGTGACTGGTATAATAAAATGAAAAATTTTGGCAAGCAAAAAAGGTAAAATAGAAGTGGTAGTTAAATATGCAAAATATAACTTTGCAAAACATAGGACCTTTGTAGATATTGATATACAAAATGAGGACTCGTTTAAATGGCTAGATGGAATAGGTAATGCTAAAGTACATGAAATAACAAGAAAGGTACCTAAAGAAGTGTTTACTCTGGAAAAGGAACACTTACAGAAAGTACCTAGTCTATTTAAAAATATTCAACCTAATGATAGTTTAACCTATTCTGTCAGAAAAAACAATACCATATCATGCAAATAGAATAGATGTCAGGTTCCAAAAGGCGCATATAGACCGGTTAAAGAAGTTAAGCTAATAATAAAAGATAATAAAATGAGTATAGTTGATTTAGATACCGAATTAGTTATAGCAACTCACAGTATCAGTAATCAAAAGGGTAAGTTAATTCAAATATATCACCCAGAAAGAGAAAAAAGAAAACCAAAGATGAAATGTATAATAAAGCCCTAAAATCTCTTGGAATGACAGATGAAGCAAAGGAGCTATTAGATAACATAAGAAAAAGAGAGATATTGTAGAGAACAGTTTGGATTAATAATATCGGTAGTAAAGGATTATGACGAAAAGCTAGTAAGACAAGCAGTAGAATACTGTGTAAAACGAAAGCTATTTAGTGCAGGAATGTTTAAAGATACACTAGAATATTTGAGTATAAAAAAAGAAACAGGTTCAGAAAAGAAATATGATAAAGCAAATCTATCCATCTCTTCAAAGTACCAAGATGTAAAACCAGAGATTAGAAACATTGATGAGTATATAAATGCTTTGAAGGGAGATAAAAAGACATGATAAACTAGAACAAATTAAAGATCATGCAAAAGAGCTTAATCTAAATTACTTAAGAATTAATGCAGATAAAATTATTGAAGAAGCTGATTTAAAAGACTATTCATATCAAGATATATTAATAATAATACTTGAGAATGAAATAGAATTAAGAGATAAAAAAGCACAGGAAAGAAGACTAAAAAACACAGGATTTCCAGTGATAAAGAAAATAGAAGACTTTGACTTAGATTTTCAAAAATCTATACCAAAGAAGCAAGTTAACAGGCTATTAGAAATGGAGTGGATAGATAGAATATATAATCTTACCTTGCTAGGTGCTCCAATAGTGATTAAGGAAGTCATTCTATCAGGACCAAATATTTAAAAATATTATAAAAGTAGGCATCAAAGTTATTACGGATCATAAGGAACTTGCAAGAGTGTCATCATATAAAGATGCTCTTCCGGAATAAACGCTTTATGTATTTAATTACAATACCATAGGTAGTTGCAAAATGTAATTTTAAAGTTATCCACAGAAAACAGGTAAATAAATGACTTTTCTAACTTTTGAAGATTTAATTTGAATAAAGTTTTTAATTTGCGAAATAGACCTCTCACAAATAGTCCTTAATCGATAAAGCTTTTGCCATTTTAAACTATCACGAGGCATTGAGGTATTGAATCGATAGTTGTTGTGAATAGTAACTTGCTTAACTCGACCACACTTTGAACTAGTCAAGGATTATCACAACTTAGAATGTAAGTGGTTCTGCCATTAATATTAGTTTTTTTAGCTTTAGGGCAGATATATTTTATCCTGTCAGCACGGTCTTTTTCACGAGTGATACCATCATAGACCATTGGCAAAGAATGATCATTAGGACAAAGAGGCACACCAACTTCATTAAAGCCTGGCTGTGGTAAATCTGAAGAATTACGAGGATTTAAGCTGATAATAGGCATAATGTTTCTTTTATGCAGATAAGCGTAATTATCATCAGCATCAAAACCAGAATCACCTAAAAAATATTTAAAAGTAAGATCAGGATGTAACTGAAAAAATGTTTCAAGAGAAGGAATTAAAGATTTAGAGTCATATAGATCTTTAATATCTTGAGGTCTTAAATCAAGGTCAATATTGTTATCAGTATCATAAAAATTAACGTCTCTAACAACACCAAGGGCGTTAGTAGAAATGATACATTTTTAGAAATACCCGAAATGACCATTAAGATAAGTAAGTTTAGCATCTGGATTAGAAGCAGCAAACTTAGGCATTTGGCTTTGAGCATATTTTTCAACATCAAGAGTAGAGTTAGGGTCATCTTTAGCAATCTTTTTAGCAAAAGCCTTAGCCTTACGAAGTTGAGATTGATAAAACTTAGGATTATTCTCAGAAACATAGGCTTCAAAGCCAGTAGTATCCGAGATTAAGATAGAAGCTAAAAAAGGGTTAGCTTTTTGGCAAAGCTCCTCAGTTACATCAACCAAGCCGTGAAATAGAAGATTTAAATCTTCTTGAAAATTAGATTTAAACCTAGAAAATTGAGATTTATCAGGCACAGTTAAAAAGCCACAAAACTTACGTAAATCAGGAGAAATATTAAGTAAAGTAATTAGAAGGTCAACAGTAGGAATGGATAAAATGTTTTTTAAGATAAAAAATCTTAACATAGATTCTAAAGAGAAATCTCTCTTTTTACCAAAATGAGCATAATACCTTTGATAAAAAGAAAAAGGGATAAAGGTACTAATATCAACGAACTGTTCAAGTAAAGAAAGTAAATTATTTTGATTTTTATGATAAAACTTATCGAAGTCAGTAGAAATATCACAAAAGTTTAATTGTTTAGCTGAAATTGGCATAAGTTTCTCCTTTCTTTATTTTTATAAGTTTTGAGTTATACACAATTTGGTCATTGTATATATACCCAAAACGGGGGGAACTTAGCCATTTCAATATATTTAAATGCAGTATTTGTGCGAGTTGTAGAGTTCTCAACGAGCTATGTACTATGTGAAGAAGGGGGAATATATTTATGCTAATCTATTTTTTTAAGAGCAAAAATAATACATACGCTTTAAAGACAGTATTGGTTGCTGTAATCATAATTTTATTTTCGTTTTTGGAAATCGCATTGGGCTTTCTTTTTAAGATTTTTTTAAATCGTGTAACAGGGGAAAATGACTATTCTTTATACACTTTAGCGTATATAGGAGTGGGGTTTGTAATATTACAGTTTATAGTAAGCTTTCTGTATGTTCTTTCAACCAATTCTCTAAAGAAGAAGATTAGTAATGAACTGACTTCAGATGTATTATCCAGTCTTTACAGCAGAGACTTAAAATATCTGACAGAGGAAAATAACGAATCCTCAGATATAAATCTCATAACAAATGAATTGTCGAGCCTATTCAACAACTATTATTTTATAATAATGAAGATTGTGACTGTTGGTGTTTCCTTTTTACTTGCCCTATATTATATAACAATGTTAAATGTTATTTATATCATACCACTTTTATTTACAGTGATAACAATGATAATTATGATTGTGGCTACAAAAAACAGAGTAAATAATGAGTGGATGAAAACAATGGAAAAACTGAATATTTTAATCAGAAAGATTAAAAATTACAGTAAAAACATAGTCATTATCAAGTCATTTGCATACAACGATGTAATACGCAACGACTTTAAAAGATATTACTCTGATTATAATAATAGCTTAACTTCTTACTCCAACACTAATGGCATAATTGAAAAAATCAATAATCTTTTAGGCACTACGCTTTTTATTTTAATATATCTAGTGTCAATCTATTTGAGTATTCATGGTCATATGACTGCAGGTGATATCGTCTTTATAATTCAAATTTCTAATTCAATTATGGCTCCAATATTCATGCTAGGATGGTTTACTAATTCTATAAATTCAACTAAGGGAATAAGAGATAAAGTAAAAAAAATTCTGGACTATAGTACACCTAAGGGACTAGATGTTAAATTAAGTGAAATCAGGGTAGAAAATTTATCATATGAATACAAGGAAAGCAAAAAGATTTTAGACAATATAAGTTTTACGGCCCGAAGAGGTGATATTATAGCAGTTATTGGTGAATCGGGCACAGGAAAATCAACCCTATTAAAAATACTTAATAAGCAATTGGATAAATATACGGGGCGAGTTTTAATTGACAATTTGGAGCTGAATAGTATTTCAGATGAATCATATTTTTCAAAGTTGAAATTATTGACTCAGACTCCTACTTATTTCGAGGATACCATAAAAAATAATATCATCATGAATCATGAATATGATGAGGAAAAATTCAATAAATATATAAAATTACTCAGGCTTGACACTATGTTATCCAGGTCGCTGCACGGAAAAGATACAATTTTGGATTCGGAACAGACTAACGTCAGTTTAGGTGAACTACAAAGAATCGCCCTTGCCAGATTACTGTACAGCGGATGTAAATATATATTGTTAGATGAGCCCTTTGCTTCATTAGATGATTATAATCAGCAGATTATTGAAGAGACATTACTTGAATTAGAAGACACATGTACTATAATAGTTTCACATAAATTTAGTGATGACTTTTTGAAAAAATGTACAAAAGTAATCCAGCTTCAGCATGTACATAATGGATTGGGGACTATACCCGGACTTTAAAATATGTATACCATTAGACACCTACACATAGTTTTGATGGGAGAAAAGCTTTATCAAATAGTATTTCTTTTCGGTTAAATTCAGAGATGTAGCAAACATGGGGAGTCAGGCTGTGGGTCAAGATAAGGGCATATCATATAGTGAGTGGGAATTTCACTGAGCAAGGTCTAAAAAACCATTCATAGCAAGTTTTGGACAACCCATGCTGTTAAGCGTAGACAGTTTTTTCTATTTAAATTTAGACAAATCAATGGTTAAGAAATATGAAATTTTCCAATCTATATTTGTATGCTCTGTTCATTAATTAATAACAATTGTTAAGGTTATTTAAGAAATTTTATTATAAAATTATTTAAAAAAGTATTGTATACAAAATTTTTATGTATTATAATGTTCTTGAATAGGAAAACTGATTTGTATTTAACAATTCTATAATTAAAAAAATAAAGCTGGATGAGAAATGCGGAAGAGACCAATATCAATTGGCGCCGAAGGAGTAAGTCATAAGTTTGCCATTTATGGAGAATCTCTCAGGCAAAAGGACCGTATTTGGACAGTTCTCTGGAAAGCCTATGGCACCGAAGGAGCAATTCTTGAAAAAGAAGAATCTCTCAGGTTTAGAACAGAGTAGAGGGGCACATAATAATGTTACTTCTATTCTGTTTTTTTGTGCTAAAATTTTCAGGATTGTAGGGAGTGAGATAATGGAGAAAGTAATTATTACAAACAATCCCTTGATAAAAGAAAAGTTTGCATCTACCTATGAAGTAGAGTTGTATCATAAGGATTACCTCGGAGTTTTAGAAACCGTTAGAGATAAAATTCATTTAGGGCATGAGCTTTTGTCCCATCCTTTAGCAGGTAGCATAAAACCTAATGAAACTCCGTACAGAACTATATTAATTTCGAAAAATAAAAAGCAATTAGATATGAAGTCTCTGACTATTATTGAAAGTGCCATAGAGACTACTAAAAAGTTTATAGCTAATAGACCAACACCAGATTGGAAAGATATTGCACTTTTTGATTTTCAAACAGTAGATTTATCTTTAATTGAAAATGTACTAAGCAACTTGATTTAGACTTGCATAAAATATAAAGGTTTGGGTAAATTTATTTGACAATGACAATATGTATTTTTATACTTATTATAGATTCATGTATTACACTTTACAAATGTTAGCCATTAAACCTTAGTGGATATAATTTATTATAAAATAAAGGAGTGAAGCACATGACAAATAATTTATACGATACAATAATTATCGGTTCAGGCCCTGCAGGTTTAGCAGCAGGTTTATACGCAGCAAGAGCTAAAATGAAAACACTTATATTAGAAAAAGAAAAAGCTGGTGGACAAATAGTTACTACTGAAGAAGTGGCTAACTATCCAGGTTCAGTTGAAAATGCTTCAGGACCATCTCTAATTGCAAGAATGGTAGAGCAATGTGATGAGTTTGGTGCAGAAAGAGTACTAGACGAAGTAAAAGAAGTACAATTACAAGACAAGATTAAAGTTATTAAAGGAGCAAAAGGGGAATACCATGCAAAATCAGTAATAATTGCAACTGGAGCTAAGCCAAGATTAATGGGATGTCCAGGTGAAAAAGAACTTACTGGTAAAGGTGTTTCATACTGTGCAACATGTGATGCTGATTTCTTTACTGACTTAGAAGTTTATGTTATAGGTGGTGGAGATTCAGCTGTTGAAGAAGCAATGTACTTAACTAAGTTTGCTAGAAAAGTTACTATAGTTCATAGAAGAGATGAGTTAAGAGCAGCTAAATCAATTCAAGAAAAAGCATTTAAAAATGAAAAGTTACATTTTATATGGAACTCAGTAGTTAAAGAAGTAAAAGGTGAAGGAATACTGGAATCCATGGTGCTTGAAAACAGAGTAACAGGAGAAATTACAGAAATAGTTGCAGATGAAGATGACGGTACATTCGGAGTATTTGTTTTCGTAGGATATGACCCAGTGACTTCATTGTTTGAAGGCATGGTAGAAATGGAAAATGGATACATAATAACAGATGACAACATGAAAACAAATATACCTGGGGTGTTTGCAGCAGGTGATTGTAGGGTAAAATCATTAAGACAAGTAGTTACTGCAACTGCAGATGGCGCTATAGCCGCTACTCAAGCTGAAAAATATATTGAGAATGCTTTTGAAGAGTAAAATTTTAAATATAAAACAAAAATTATAGGAGGGATATCTATGTTAGCAGTTGATAAGGATACTTTTGAAGTGGAAGTGCTCAAGGCAGAAGGTTATGTTTTAGTTGATTTTTGGAGTGAAGGTTGTGAACCATGTAAAGCATTAATGCCACATGTTCATGAACTTGCAGAAAAGTATGCAGGAAAAATGAAATTTACTAGCTTAGATACTGGTAAAGCTAGAAGACTTGCAATTTCACAAAAAATATTAGGCTTGCCAGTTATAGCAATTTACAAAGATGGACAAAAAATTGATGAATTAGTTAAAGATGATGCTACACCAGCAAATGTTGAAGCAATGATTCAAAAATATATATAACTATATAAATTTACTTTAGTTTGATTTAGGTAACCAACCTATAGAATGGGTTATAAAACCTATTCTGTAGGGTTACAATATATATGTCACAAGTGAAATATTAAGAGGAGGTGAACTCTATGCGCCTAGAAATAGGTAATATTATCATTAAAGATGTACAGTTTGGAGACAAAACAAAAGTAGATAATGGAATACTTTTTGTCAACAAGGAAGAACTAATCGCAGCAATAAGCGATGACGAAAACATAAAAAGTGTAGATGTAGAGTTAGCAAGACCAGGTGAAAGTGTTAGAATTACGCCAGTTAAGGACGTAATAGAGCCAAGAGTTAAGGTTGAAGGATCTGGCGGATTGTTCCCTGGAGTACTATCAAAAGTTGATGAAGTTGGTTCAGGAAGAACACATGTTCTAAAGGGTGCAGCAGTTGTTACAACAGGTAAGGTGGTTGCATTCCAAGAAGGTATCATTGACATGACTGGACCAGGTGCAGACTATACTCCATTTTCAAAAACAAATAATATTGTTTTAGTTATTCAACCTAAAGATGGTCTAAAACAACATGACCATGAAAGAACTGTTAGATTTGCAGGCTTAAAAGCAGCTGCTTATCTAGGAGAAGCTGGAAGAAATGTTGAAGCTGATGAAGTGAAGGTTTATGAAACACTACCTTTACTACAAGGTATTCAAAAATATCCAGAACTTCCAAAGGTAGCATATGTTCAAATGCTTCAAAGCCAAGGTTTAATGCATGACACTTATGTTTATGGTGTTGACGCTAAACAAACATTACCAACACTAATATACCCAACAGAGATAATGGATGGTGCTATTATAAGTGGTAACTGTGTTTCTGCTTGTGACAAAAACACAACTTATCATCACCAAAACAATCCAGTAGTACACGATTTATTCGAGAAACATGGAAAAGAGTTAAACTTTGTTGGCGTAATCATTACAAACGAGAATGTTTATCTAGCAGACAAAGAAAGATCATCAAACTGGGCTGCTAAATTAGCAGAATATTTAGGTGTTGATGGTGTTGTCATATCACAAGAAGGTTTTGGTAATCCAGATACTGACCTAATTATGAACTGTAAGAAGATTGAAAGAAAAGGCGTTAAGACTGTAATTGTTACTGATGAATATGCTGGTAGAGATGGTGCATCTCAATCATTAGCAGATGCTGACCCACTAGCAGATGCAGTTGTAACAGGTGGAAATGCCAATGAAGTAATCGAATTACCAGCACTTGATAAGGTTATTGGATATCTTGATCCAGTTAACACTATTGCAGGTGGATTCGATGGAAGCTTAAAGGAAGATGGTTCTATAGTAGTAGAGCTTCAAGCTATAACAGGAGCTACAAATGAACTAGGTTTCAATAAGCTAACAGCAAGAGGATTCTAAGATAATATAAATTAAGATGATATGAATAAAAAATGAAAGGAAGTGTGATGATGGGACTATTAGACGGTAAAAAAGTTATCGTAATAGGCGATAGAGACGGTATACCAGCTCCAGCAGTAGAAGAATGTCTAAAAGGCACTAGTGCAGAAGTAGTTTTCGCATCTACAGAGTGTTTTGTCTGAACGGCTGCAGGCGCTATGGACCTAGAAAATCAACAAAGAGTTAAGGATTTAACTGAAAAGCACGGAGCAGAGAACATACTTGTTCTTTTAGGTGCTGCTGAAGGAGAGGCTGCAGGTTTAGCAGCTGAAACAGTTACAGCAGGAGATCCAACTTTTGCAGGTCCATTAGCAGGAGTCCAGTTAGGACTTAGAGTATATCACGTTGTAGAGCCAGAAATCAAAGAAGAATTTGATGCAGATGTATATGACGAGCAAATTGGTATGATGGAAATGGTTCTTGATGTTGATGATATAATCAATGAAGTAAGCTCAATAAGAAAAGAATATTGCAAATTTAATGATTAATTAATAAATTTAATTACCCAAAAATACGAGAGGGGGGAAACTAATGAGTAAAATTAAAGTTGTTCATTATATAAATCAATTCTACGGTGGAATCGGTGGAGAAGAAAAAGCTGACCATAAACCAGAAGTAAGAGAAGGAGTTGTAGGACCAGGTATGGCTTTGTCCCAAAGCTTTGGTGGTGAAGCAGAAATAGTTGCTACAATTATCTGTGGAGACTCTTACTTTAACGAAAATTTAGAAGAAGCAAAAGCAGAAGTAATTGAAATGATCAAAAAATACAACCCAGATTTATTCATTGCTGGACCAGCATTTAACGCAGGTAGATATGGTGTTGCATGTGGTACAATTACTGATGCTGTTAAAAACGAGCTAGGAATCCCTGTTTTAACTGGTATGTACATTGAAAACCCTGGAGCAGACATGTTCAAGAAAAGTGTATATATAGTTTCAACAAAGAATAGTGCTGCAGGAATGAGAGATGCAGTGAAAACTATGGGTAAATTAGCTCTTAAATTAGCTAAAGGTGAAGAAATAGGTACACCAGCTGAAGAAGGATATATTCCAAGAGGAATAAGAAAGAACCTATTTGTTGATAAAAGAGGCTCTGAAAGAGCTGTTGAAATGCTCATTAAGAAACTTAAGGGAGAAGAATTCGTTACTGAATTCCCAATGCCTGACTTTGATAGAGTGGATCCTAACCCAGCAGTTAAGGATATTACTAAAGCTAAGATTGCATTAGTTACTTCTGGTGGTATAGTTCCAAAAGGAAATCCAGACCACATTGAGTCTTCAAGTGCTTCTAAATATGGTAAGTATGATATTGATGGAGTACAAGATTTAACAGAAGCAACTTATGAAACAGCTCACGGAGGATATGACCCAGTATATGCAAACACTGATGCTGATAGAGTTCTTCCTGTAGATGTTTTAAGAGAGATGGAAAAAGAGGGTAAAATTGGAGAACTACACAGATACTTCTATACTACAGTTGGTAATGGTACAGCAGTTGCAAGTTCTAAAGCATTTGCTGCAGAGTTTGCTAAAGAACTTAAAGCTGATGGAGTAGATGCAGTTATACTAACATCTACCTGAGGTACTTGTACACGTTGCGGTGCAACGATGGTTAAAGAAGTTGAGAGAGCAGGTATTCCTGTTGTTCATATGTGTACAGTAGTTCCTATTTCATTAACAGTAGGTGCTAACAGAATAGTTCCAACAATTGCTATTCCTCACCCACTTGGAAATCCAGCTCTAGACAAAGAGCAAGAGAAAGCACTAAGAAGAGGCTTAGTTGAAAAAGCATTAGTGGCTTTAACTACTGAAGTTGAAGGTCAAACAGTATTTGACAAATAATATTTGCTGGCTGCATTCGCAGCTAGCAGCTGCAAATAGCATAGAAGGGTGATAAATTTATCACCCTTTTATAAAAAGCAAAAGCGGCTATGACTAGTAAATAGTCTGTAGCTGCCAGCTGCGAGTTTAACAATATATGTTTTTTAATTATTTTGGAGGTGAAGTATATGTCATTCCCAGTAATAAAAGGTGCTGGATATATTCTAGCCCATACACCAGACATGGTGATACACAATGGTACAACACAAACTTCAGAAAGAGTTATTAACCCTAACTCAGAGTACTTAAAAGAGCTTCCAAAGCATTTACGTAGCTTTGAAGAAGTAGTAAGCTATCCACCAAATCAAACATATATAGGATCCATTACTCCACAAGAGTTAGGACAATTTGAACAGCCATGGTACGACAAAAAAGTAGAAGGTGCTAATAGATTTGGTAAACTAGGCGAAATCATGCCACAAGATGAATTTATAGGCTTAATGCAAATATGTGATGCTTTTGATCTTGTTAAATTAGAAAAAAGCTTTGCAGCTGATGTAAAAGAAAAATTAACTAAGCATCCTTTAATGAAAGAAGAGCTAGTTGCTAAGATAAAAGAAGGCGAAACAATAGAAGATATTAAGAAATTAATTGATGAGCATCATGCTGAAGCAATCTACAACAACAACGAGCTTGTAGGCTGTGTAAAAAGAGCACATGAAATAGATGTGAACTTAAATGCACATGTTTTATTTGAAAATTTAGTTGTTAAAGCATCAGGTGTTCTAGCGATGTTAAACTTATTAGATAAAAATGGAATTGATCCAAATAGTATAGAATATGTAGTTGAATGTTCAGAAGAAGCTTGTGGAGATATGAACCAAAGAGGTGGAGGAAACTTTGCTAAGGCAATAGCTGAAATGGCGGGCTGTAACAATGCTACAGGTTCAGATACAAGAGGATTCTGTGCTGCCCCTACTCATGCATTAATAGAAGCAGCTGCATTAGTACAAGCGGGAGTATATAAAAATGTTGTTTTAGTAGCAGGTGGAGCTTCAGCGAAATTAGGTATGAACGGTAAGGACCATGTTAAAAAAGGCTTACCTATACTAGAAGATGCTGTAGCAGGATTTGCTGTATTAGTAAGTGAAAATGATGGAGTTAATCCTATTTTAAGAACTGACCTAGTAGGTCGTCACACAGTAGGAACTGGTTCATCACCACAAGCAGTTATAACATCACTTATTACTACTCCATTAGATAAAGGAAACTTAAAGATTACTGACATAGACAAATACTCTGTTGAAATGCAAAATCCAGACATAACTAAACCAGCAGGAGCAGGAGATGTTCCAGCAGCAAACTATAAGATGATAGCTGCCCTTGGAGTTAAGAGAGGAGAGCTTGAAAGAGCAGATGTGGCTACATTTGGAGATAAATACGGTTTACCAGGATGGGCTCCAACTCAAGGACATATTCCTTCAGGAGTTCCATATGTAGGATTTGCTATTGATGATTTAACTAAAGGCGACGTAAACAGAGCTATGATAGTAGGTAAAGGAAGCTTGTTCTTAGGACGTATGACAAACCTATTTGATGGTGTTTCTATAGTTTTAGAGAGAAACAGTGGAAAAGTTGACGACGGTAAAGGCGTATCAGAAGAAGAAGTTAAGAAATTAGTAGCAGAGGCTATGAGAGAATTCGCGTCACATCTATTAGGAAATTAGAGGTGATATAAAATGTCAGATAATATAAAAAACATGATAGGCAAGGTATTTAATGACATAGCAGACGCTATGGAAACTGGGCAATTTGGACAAAAAGTAAGAGTTGGTATCACAGTATTAGGAAGCGAGCATGGAGTGGAAAACATTGTCAGAGGAGCTGAATTAGCTCAAAAGAGAAACTCTTCTGTAGAAGTTGTCCTAATTGGGCCAAAAGTAGATACTGAGCTTAAAATATATGAAGCTAACACAGAAGATGAGCAACATAAAAGAATGGAAGAACTTTTAGATAGTGGCGAAATAAATAGTGCTGTAACAATGCATTATACTTTCCCACTAGGAGTATCTACTGTAGGTAGGGTGGTAACCCCTGGAAAAGGTAAAGAAATGTTTATAGCAACAACAACAGGAACATCATCTGCACATAGAGTTGAAGGTATGGTAAAAAATGCACTATACGGAATAATCACAGCTAAAGCAATGGGAATTAAAAAACCAACAGTTGGGCTTCTAAATGTAGATGGTGTAAGACAAGTTGAAAGAGCATTAAATGAATTAAAATCCAATGGCTATGACTTTGATTTTGCTGAGTCTATGAGGTCAGATGGTGGCTCAGTGATGAGGGGAAATGACTTGTTAACTGGAACACCAGATGTAATGGTAACGGACTCATTAACTGGAAACCTTTTAATGAAAATATTCTCATCATACACTACAGGTGGAGACTATGAAGCTATGGGCTTTGGATATGGACCTGGAATAGGAGAAGACTATGAAAGAACTATCCTTATCCTATCTAGAGCTTCAGGAGTTCCTGTTGTTGCTAATGCAATCGAATTCGCTGCTGGCCTTGCTCAAGGTAAAGTTATAGATATTTCAAAAGAAGAATTTGCTAAGGCTAAGAAAGCAAAGTTTGACGATATATTGAAGGGCTTAAAGAAAGATACAAAGAAAGAAAGTACAGAAGATTCAGGTGAAGTAGTGGCGCCTGCTAAAGAGGTAGTTACTGGTTCAATTTCTGGTGTTGATATTATGGAACTAGAAGATGCAGTCGTAACACTTTGGAAAAATGGTATTTATGCAGAAAGTGGAATGGGCTGTACAGGACCTATAGTAATGGTTAATGAAGCAAAAGTAGATCAGGCAGTTGAAGTTTTAGCAAAAGCAGGATATATTGCTGGAGAATCTACTCCTTGTTAACAGATTGCAGAACTCTCTTATTTTATACAGATCACATATAGTAGTTTAAGATAAATCCATAAAAAATCCGGACTTAGTCCGGATTTTTTATGGCACAGATGTATTTAAGAAATGCACTTTAATAATGCTTCAAGATTAATTTTTTACTTCTATATTGATTCTGGCTGAATATATATTAGAAGAATATATTGGACAAATTTTCTATGATTTTATACTTTTCATATTTTAAAAGAAGGATTATTAATAAGTTTGTAGAATATAATATGAGTGGTAGGTAAAACACAATTCATAACACATTACAAGGAGGATTTAAAATGAGAAAAAAAGTTTTATCGTTAACTTTTGTGGCTATTTTAGTGTTATCCTTAGCAGTAGGATGTACTACAGGTGGGGATAGTGAAATTGTAGTTGGTATGATAACAGATACAGGTGGATTAGGAGATCAATCATTTAACGATTCAGCATGGGCTGGACTTGAGAAAGCTAAAAAAGAGTTAAAAATTGCTCCTAAAGTTTTAGAGTCACAATCAGCTGACGACTATGGTCCAAACCTAACTAGCTTTGCAGAAGAAAAAGCGGATTTAATAATTGGTGTTGGATTCCTTTTTGAAGAAAGTATGAAAGCGGCTGCAGAACAGTTTCCAGAACAAAAATTTGCAGTAGTTGATACAGTTATTGATGCTCCAAACGTAGCTTCTCTTACATTTGCAGCAAATCAAGGGTCTTATCTAGTAGGAGTAGCAGCTGGATTAGCTACAGAAACAAACAAAATTGGATTTATCGGTGGAATGCAGTACCCTACAATTCAAGAATTTGAGTTTGGATTTAGAGCAGGAGTTAAAGCAGTTAATCCAGATGCAGAAGTATTTGTTCAATATGCAGATTCTTTTGAAGACGCAGGTAAAGGAAAAGAAATTGCACTTGCTCAACATAACAAGGGTGCAGATGTTATATACCATGCTGCTGGTGGAGTTGGAGTTGGTTTAATGCAAGCAGCTGAAGAGAAAGGGTTCTGGGCAATCGGAGTTGACCGAGACCAATCTGAACTTGCTCCAAAGAATGTACTTTGCTCAATGATAAAAAGAGTAGATGCAGCAACTTATTCAATTTCTAAAGATATAGTAGATGGTAAATTTGAAGGTGGATTGAAGAAATATGATGTAACTGATGGAGCTATAGGCTACAGTGACAATGCTGGCAACCTACCTGAGGATATTAAAGCTGTAATGGAAGAACATAAGCAAGCTATAATTGATGGTAAAATAGTTGTACCTAACACTGAAGAAGAGTTTAATGCTTTCCAAATTCCACAACTATAATTTCAATATCTAAATTATAACAGATATTGAAATATCCTAAATAAAAGAGTATAATTATACTGGGTCAGGTGTTAAACCATCTGACCTTTATTTTCTATTTAAGGAGGGATTAAGTTTGGCATGTGTAGTGGAAATGAAAAATATAACTAAAATATTTCCCGGTGTAGTAGCCAATGATAATGTTAACTTTACTTTAAAAAAAGGTGAAACTCATGTTCTATTAGGTGAAAATGGTGCGGGAAAGACTACACTTATGAATATTTTATATGGCTTGTACATGCCTACATCAGGAGAAATATATATTCATGGAGAAAAAACAGTTATAAGTAATCCTAATATAGCTATTGAAAAGGGAATTGGTATGGTTCATCAACATTTTATGCTTGTACCACCTTTTACTATTGCTGAAAATATAGTTCTTGGAAGAGAACCTTCAAAAATTAATGGTTTAAATTTAGACATGAAAAAAGCCATCAACGACGTTATAGAGATATCAGATAAATACGGACTAGCAGTAGATCCTAATGCAAAAATTCAGGATATAAGTGTAGGTATGCAACAAAGAGTTGAAATATTAAAAGCCCTTTACAGGGGAGCCGACATTCTAATATTAGACGAGCCAACAGCTGTTCTTACTCCTCAAGAAATAGATGAGTTGGGGGTAATATTAGATAATCTTAAGAAGCAAGGAAAGTCTATTATATTGATTACTCATAAACTCAAAGAAGTTATGTCTATGAGTGACAGGGTGACTGTTATTAGAAGAGGCAAAGTAACTAATACACTTAACACTGCAGATACTAACACTGATGAATTAGCTGAACTAATGGTTGGGAGAAAAGTAAACCTTGTGGTAGAGAAAGAAGAGCAAAAAAAGGGTAGTGTGATATTAGAGGTTAAGGACCTAGAGGCATTGGACAATAGAGAACTACCTGCCCTAAAAAAAGTTAGTTTCGAAGTACATGCAGGAGAAATACTTGCCATAGCTGGTGTAGATGGTAATGGACAAACTGAACTAGTAGAAGTTTTAACTAGTCTTAGAAAAGTGAAATCAGGAACTATAAGGTTAAATGGTAAAGATATTACAAAAGCTAGTACAAAAGAAATTATAGAAAATGGTGTAGGTCATATTCCCGAGGATAGACATAAAAGAGGTTTAGTGTTAAATCATTCTCTAGCAGAAAACTTCATTCTAGGAAACCACAGAGAAAAACCTTTCAGCATAAATGGAATTATGGACTATAAGAAAATTCACGAACATGCTTTAGAACTAATAGAAGAATTTGATGTTAGGACTCCAAATGAGTTAGTAGCAGCAAAATCGCTATCAGGTGGAAACCAACAAAAAGTTATTATTGCAAGGGAGATTTATAGAGATCCTGTTTTGCTAATTGCTTCACAGCCTACAAGAGGACTTGATGTTGGAGCTATAGAATTTGTCCACAGAAGAATTGTAGAACAAAGAAATAGCGGGAAAGCGGTTTTACTTGTCTCATTAGAGTTAGATGAAGTTATGGCATTAGCAGATAGAATAGCTGTTATTTATGATGGAAAAATAGTAGGAATATTGGATTCAAAGGATGCTACTGAAAGAAAACTAGGAATAATGATGGCTGGAGGTAAGATAGATGACTAAGGAGAATAAAGAGGTGAGAAAATGAACAAGAAGGATAGTAAATTCAGAGCTTTTATAGAAAATGTAAAATTTCCTGTTATAGCTGTATTATTATCATTTGTTATTGGAGCTATATTCATAATAATATCAGGAAACAATCCTTTAGTTGCATATGAAGCCTTAATAATAGGAAGTTTAGGTAGTATTCCTGCCCTTGGAGAAACACTACTTAAAACTACCCCGCTAATATTTACTGGATTAGCAATTGCCTTTGCATTTAGATGCGGACTATTCAATATTGGAGCTGAGGGACAGTATATTGCAGGAGCTATATTTACAGTAGCTTCAGCCCATATATTTAGAGGGCTTCCTCATTTTGCTTTAATTCCGGTAATTCTGATAGCTGGTGCTTTGGGTGGAGCTTTATGGGCTTCTATAGTAGGCTTCTTAAAGGCACGACTAGGGATACATGAAGTTATTACGAGTATAATGCTAAACTATACAGCCATGTTTGTAGGAAACTATTGTATTAGAACAGTTTTAAATCCTTCTAGACTAGAAGGTGCTACACAGAAGGCCCATACTGTATTATTGCCAGAGGCAGCGCGACTTACAAAATTTAAGGATATACTGCCTTCAATTTTTGGGCATTCAAGTGTTAATACCTCACTAATAATCGCTGTTCTATGTTGTATAGCTGCATACTATATTCTATTCAAAACTGCTTTAGGTTATGAAATACGTTCTGTTGGACAAAGTCCATTAGCAGCTGAATATGGTGGGATTAGTATTACAAAAAATCTTTTAACAGCAATGCTTATATCAGGTGCTTTTGCAGGCTTAGCTGGAACTGCACAAGTAGCAGGACTAACTTATAAGGTTGATATGGCACCTGCATTACCTGGATATGGATTTACAGGTATAGCAGTGGCACTGGTAGGAAAGAACCATCCGCTTGGAGTATTAGTAAGTGCTCTCCTTTTTGGAATACTCAGTAATGGTGAAAGAAAGATGCAAATTGCTGGTATTCCAAAGGAAATCGTAGGAATAATCCAAGGAGTTATTATAATTTTCATTGCAGGAGAACAAATCGTGAAAATCATAACTAAGCACAGGGAAAAAAAGAATAATACTGAGGAGGTGGCATAATGCTTCTAGTGATTTTAGCCATATTTGCTTCAGGCTTAAGATTAGCTACACCTCTAATTTTCTCAGCTATGGGAGGAGTATTCTCTGAGAGATCTGGAGTTTTTAATATAGCTTTAGAAGGTATTATGGTAATGGGCGCTTTCTTTGCAGTTTTAACAACTTATTTTACTAATCTTCCTTGGTTAGGAGTATTAGCTGCTATTATAGCAGGTATTCTTACATCTTTGTTACTTGCTGTATTAGCTGTACATTTGAAAGCAGATCAAACTATTACAGGTGTTGCTATAAACCTATTGACTGCAAGCTTTACAGCATATCTACTTGAAATTATTTGGCATCGTTCTGGTCAAACTGACCCGTTAAAGAATGCATTAACAAAGAACCCATTTCCTGTGTTAGAAAAGATACCCGGGATTGGAGTATTTTTTGCACAAATACCAATATTTGTATATATTGCATTTGCTACAGTAGCTATATCTTACTATGTTCTATGGAAGACACCTTTTGGGTTAAGGGTTAGAGCTGTAGGAGAACATCCTAGGGCTGCAGATACAGTTGGTATCGATGTATATAAGATTAGATATATTTGTGTAATGATTAGTGGTGCTTTAGCTGGTCTTGCAGGAGCTTCATTATCATTAGGCACTATAAACCTATTTAGAGAAGGTATGACTGCTGGTAAGGGTTTTATTGCTATTGCAGCTGTAATATTTGGTAAGTGGCATCCAATCGGAGCCATGTTGGCATGTATTTTCTTTGGACTTACTGAAGCTATACAGATTCAAGCATCAATGCTTGGATTAAATGTTCCATCAGAACTTTTACAAGCTTTACCTTATGTAGCTACTGTCTTAGCTTTAGTAGGAGTAGTTGGAAGAGCAGTAGGACCAGCAGCAGGTGGTCAGCCTTATGATAAAGGTGAAAAGTAGAATTTATGTAGAGAAAATTATATTTTTTTAGAATTTAAAAGATCCATATCATTTGCTCATGATGAATGTATTCTAGAGAGTAATGAACGGATCTTTTTTTTAAACTCTTTAGTAAATAACATTAAATTCTGCGAAAATTTTAATTATCTGATATAATAGTAGTAGGGAATGATGGACTAAAGATAATATAATAAACTACTTTATGTTATTAGATAAAAATGTAATGTTAGGAGTGAGCCATATGCGTCTAGGATTTGATTTGACATTAGAGCAAGCGCAAAAATTAATTATGACACCAGAGCTAAGACAAGCTATTCAAATACTTCAATTTACTGGGCAAGAGCTATGGCAATACGTTGAAAAGCAAATGGAAGATAATCCATTGTTAGAGCTGGAAAATAAAAGAGAGAATGAGGAAAACATTGAAGCTTACGATAATAAGCTTAAGGAAGTAGATTGGAAGGAATATTCAGAGCAATATGATGATATAAGCTATAGAAATACAATAAATAGAGATGAAAATGAGAATACATTTGAAAACTACGTATCTGCACGAACCTCTTTAAAGGAACATTTGTTTTTTCAACTAAATTTATCTATATTTGACAAAAAACTTAAGAAAATTGGAGAATTTATTATTGAATGTATAGATAGAAATGGATATCTTATTAACTCTGCTTCAGAGATAGCAGAGCAGTTAAGTGTTGAGGTAAATCTTGTTGAAAAAGTAATCAAGATAATTCAAACATTTGAACCAGCAGGCATATGTGCAAGAAATCTGAAAGAGTGTCTACTTTTACAGCTTGAAGCAAAAGGGGTAAATAATCCTGACATTCGTGAAATAATTATTAACTATTTAGAAGATGTGGCACAAAATCGATTATCTAAAATATCAAAGGAGTTAAATATTAGTCTAAAAAGCGTACAGTGGATATGCGATTTTATTAAATCATTAGAACCTAAACCTGGTAGAGGATTTGCTCATGATAGTGATGAGGTTAAATATATCATACCTGATGTTTATTTATATTATGTTGAGGGAGAGTATGTAATACAAGTAAATGACTCTTCTTCACCAAGATTAATTATTAATAATTATTATAGACAATTATTAAGTAAATCAAGTGACGAGAGTACTATGAACTTTCTCAATGATAGGCTAAACTCAGCAATGTGGCTAATAAAGAGTATAGAACAAAGAAGGATGACTATTTATAAAGTAGTTGAATCTATATTAAAGTATCAAATTGATTTTTTTGAGAAAGGAACAAAATCATTAAAGCCTTTAACCTTGAAAGACATTGCAGAGGAGATTGGTGTTCATGAGTCTACAGTCAGTAGGGCAACTAATGGTAAATACATTCAAACACCTAGGGGATTATTTGAACTCAAATATTTCTTTTCAAGTGGAATAAGTAGTGGAGATGGTACTATATCTTCTACGAGCATAAAATCAATTATTAAAGAGATAGTTGAAAATGAAAATCCTAAAAAACCACTTAGTGATCAACAAATTGTAAAGATTCTTAAGACTAAAAATATAGATATATCTAGAAGAACAATTGCTAAATACCGTGACGAATTAGGTATAGCTTCCTCATCTGGAAGAAGAAGATATTAAAACCTTACATTGTATAACTTTTAATAGGGCAAATTTATTTGATTTGTCGAAATAACATAAAAGGTGTAAAATAATATTAAATATATATACTAGTAGCCAAAAAACTGGGTAAAAATATAAAAAGGTTTTTATCAAGCAAAAAAACAAAGGAAGTCTTTAATGAAACACATTTTATGGATAGTATAAATAGAGAAAATTTAATACTATCCTATTGGGTATAAAAAATAAAAAAGGAGCGAGAAGTATGAGTGAAGTTTTAGATATTATTAAAGACAAAACATTGACATATGAGCAAAGAGTTTTATCACTTGCACGAGCAGCAGAAAATAGTTTAAATGTATTAAACATTAGTGAAGAGGTTCAAAGGCTTAGAGATGAAGGAATAATATGTGGACTCAATGAAGGAAATGCACCATATAGACCTAGGTATATTGTTCCTGATTATGAAAAATTTATGAAAAATGGAAGCGAGTTCTTAGGCTTACATCCTGCTAAGGACATATGGGAGGCTACAAATAATCTTTTAATTCTTTATAAACATGTACCATCAATTACTTCCTTCCCTGTCTATATTGGAAATATAGACACATTATTAGAGCCATATATAGGAGACGAAGAGGAAGCATATAAAGCTATAAAATTATTTTTATTGCATATAGATAGAACAATAACGGATTCTTTTTGTCATGCTAATATTGGACCAACAGACACAAAGGCAGGCAGATTAATATTAAGAGCTTCAAAAGAGTTAGAAACAGCTATTCCAAATATTACATTAAAATACAGTGAAAGCACACCAGATGACTTTGCCATTGAAGCAATAGATACAGCTTTAGTGACTGCTAAACCTAGCTTTGCAAACCATGAAATGTTCGCAGAAGAATTTAATAACAACTATGCAATAGTTAGCTGTTATAATGGACTTACAATAGGCGGGGGAAGCTATACTTTAGTCAGATTAAACTTAGCAGGACTGGCAAAGAAGGCAAAGGATGAACAAGACTTCTTAGATAATGTATTACCTGATGTAGTAGAGAAAATGGCAGGATATATGGATGAAAGAATTAGGTTTATTGTTGAAGAAAGTGGATTCTTTGAAACACACTTCCTTGTAAAAGAAGGTTTGATACAAAAAGATAGATTTACAGCAATGTTTGGGATGTTTGGACTTGCAGAATGTGTAAACCATTTTATTAATTCCGAAAAACAATCAGATAGATTTGGACATAGCGATAAGGCTAATGAGCTAGGAGTTAAGATTATAGAAAGACTTAATGAAGAAGTAAATAAACATAATAATCCATACTGTAAAATATCAGACAATAAATTTTTACTTCATGCTCAAGTAGGTATTGAAACAGATTATGGTATTAGTCCAGGATGTAGAATTCCTATTGGTGAAGAACCTGAACTTCATGAGCATATAATTCAAACTGCATTATTCCATAAGTTCTTCCCATCTGGAATAGGTGATATATTCCCATTTGAGGAAACTGCAAAGAAAAATCCAGAATCAATCTTAGACATAATCAAAGGAGCATTTAAAGAAAAAATGAGATATTTCTCTCTCTACTCATCAGATAGTGATGTGATTAGAATAACTGGATATCTTGTAAAGAAATCAGATATGGAGAAACTAGCTAAGGGAGAGCAAGTACTCCAAGATACAGTAGTGTTGGGATTAGGTGCAGCCAACAATTCTAGGATACTTGAGAGAAAGGTTAGGTAAAATGATAAGAGGTTTAGTAAATAGAATTATTCCCTTTAGCTCTGTAGATGGACCTGGAAACAGAACTGCGATTTTTCTTCAAGGTTGCAACTTTAACTGTCTTTACTGCCACAATCCAGAGACTATAAACCAATGCAACAACTGTGGACTATGTGTAGATGCATGTCATTATAATGCATTATCAATAGTAGATGGAAAGGTTATATGGGATAAATCTGCTTGTGAGAAATGTGATGAGTGTCTTAAGGCATGTAATAGAAATAGCTCCCCAAAGGTAGTTGAGATGACAGTAGAAGAGATAATTGCTGAGATAAAAAAAGTCAAATCCTTTATTTCTGGTATAACAGTATCAGGTGGTGAATGTACGTTACAGGCAAACTTTCTAACAGAATTATTTAAAGAAGCAAAGAAACTTGGACTAACTACATTTGCTGATACCAATGGATATATACCTCTTAAGGACAAGAAGGACCTACTAGATGTTATGGACAAGGCAATGGTAGATATTAAATCCTTTGATAGTGATGAACATAAGATGCTTACTGGAAAAGATAACTCAACAGTCCTTGAAAATGTAAAACTATTAGCTAGCATAGACAAGCTTTTTGAGGTAAGGACCGTTATAGTGCCTGAAGTATTGAATAACTATTATAATGTTGATCAAATAAGTAAGCTTATAGCAAAATTAGATCCTAATATAAGGTACAAAATTATAAAATACAGACCTTTAGGAGTTAGAACAGGCATGATTCAAAGCCATACTCCTTCCGATGAAATGATGAACGAACTTCATGACATTGCCAAAAAAAATGGGCTTAAAGATATAGTATTGTTATAAAGGAACATTTAATTAAAAGTACACAACAAAAGTTGGTCAATAAATCTAACTTTTGTAGGTGTACTTTTTTAGTTGGATTAGCTTAGTCATAAATGGACACAATAATTGAAAAGATAAAATATGAAAAAGTTTTATCTTAACAAAATATATAAAGGTATTGAATTTTATTATTAATATAGTATAATAAAGGTGAGATTATTTTTTTATTCCAATACCGGGACAATTTTTAAACTCCGGGACTACATATGACCTACAATTAAGAAAATAATAATAGTAATGACTATAAAGCATAATGGCAGAGAATAAAAGAAATACTAAGTATTGTATTAGATTTGCTTTATATACAGTTATAATAATGGGTCATTTTTCGACATCTTGGACACAATTCGTCCGCAAGGAGTGTGTTTTGATGAAAGATCTGATTGAACTTCAGAAAAAAATCACACCTGAAATAATTGATATTTTAGAGAAAAGGTATTCAATACTCAGAAATATCTATTATAATCAGCCTATAGGAAGAAGAGCTTTAGCCAATAATTTAGGTCTTGGCGAAAGAGTTATAAGAACAGAAGTAGGTGTTTTAAAAGAACAAGGACTTCTAGACATTGAGACTAATGGAATGAATGTTACAGAAGAAGGAAAAATAATAATTGATAAATTAAAGGATTACATTCATGGATTAAGGGGGCTTAATAGTTTAGAGAAAAAGATTAGGGATATGCTAAGCATAGATAAGGTATATATTGTACCAGGGGATTTAGATGACGATATCATTGCATTCAGAGAAATGGGCAAAACAGCGTCTAATCTTATAAAGCAAGTTACTAAGGAGGGCTATATTATAGGAATTACAGGTGGTACTACTATGGCCCAAGTTGCAGAAGAAATGACAATTGAAAAGACTAAAAGGAATATTACAGTAGTCCCTGCTAGAGGAGGACTGGGAAAGGAACTTGAAACACAGTCAAATAATATTGCGGCCAAAATTGCAAAAAAACTAGGAGGAAGCTATAGGCTCCTGCAAGTCCCTGATAATGTTGGAATTGAAGCTTTAAATGCTCTAATGACTGTTCATGAGGTAAAAGAGGTTTTGGATATTATTAAGAATATGGACATATTAGTCTTTGGCATAGGTAGAGCAGATGTTATGGCCAAGAGGAGAGAATTACAACAGGATAAGATAGACGAGATAAAAAAAGCAGGGGCAGTAGCAGAAGCATTTGGTCACTACTTTAATACTAGTGGAGATATTGTTCTAGAGACGAGTACAATTGGTTTATCTCTAGAGGACTTTAAGAAAATAAACACAGTTATAGGAGTAGCAGGTGGAAAAGATAAAGCTGAGGCAATTGTTGCAGTATGTAAACTACATAGAAATTTGACACTTGTAATTGATGAAGCTGCAGCTAGAAAAATATTATCTATGAATAAAAATGCTACAATATAGTAGCTAATAATATTAAAGGAGGAATTTAAATGTCAATTAAAGTTGCTATTAATGGATTTGGAAGAATAGGAAGAAATGTTCTAAGAATTGCCTTAGAGGACAATGTAAAAGAGCTAGAGTTTGTTGCTGTAAATAGCTCACAAAGCCCAGCAAGCTTGGCTCACCTATTTAAGTATGATACTTGTTTTGGTAAATTTGAAGGCGAAGTAGGTTCTACAGATGATGCAATAGTTGTAAATGGAAAAGAAATAAAAGTAGTAAACAGTAGAGATCCAGAAGGGCTTCCATGGGCAGAGCTAGGAGTAGACCTAGTAATAGAATCTTCAGGTAAGTTTAGAGACAAGGAAAGCAATATGAAGCACATTAAGGCAGGAGCAAAAAAGGTTATAATTACTGCACCTGGTAAAAATGAAGATGCAACTATAGTTATGGGAGTTAATGAAAAAGATTATGACCCTGTAAATCACGTAGTAGTATCTAATGCATCATGTACAACTAATTGTTTAGCACCATTTGCAAAGGTTATAGTAGAGAAATTTGGAGTAGTAAAAGGCTTAATGACAACAGTTCATGCCTATACAAATGACCAAAGAATTCTTGATGGCTCTCACAAGGATTTAAGAAGAGCAAGAGCAGCAGCTGAATCTATTATTCCAACAACTACAGGAGCAGCAAAGGCAGTTGCATTAGTAATTCCTGAGCTTAAAGGAAAGCTTAATGGTATGGCAATGAGAGTTCCTACACCAACAGTTTCAGTAGTTGACGTTGTATTCGAAGTAGAAAGACCTACAACAGCTGAAGAAGTTAATCAAGCATTGAAAGAAGCAGCAGAAGGCGAATTAAAAGGAATACTAGGTTTCTCAGATGAGCCATTAGTTTCAATAGACTATAGAAAAGACCCACGTTCATCAATAATAGATGGATTATCGACAATGGTAATAGACAATATGGTGAAAATAGTTTCTTGGTATGATAATGAATGGGGATATTCTGCAAGAGTTGTAGATTTAGCAGTGTTAATGGCAAATAAGTGGCAATAAGTATTAGAACCGGTTCAATAGTATAGGCTATTGAACCGGATTTTGAACATTTTTATGATGTTATAGCCATTAGGGAGGGATATTATGTTAAACAAAAAGAGTATTGAAGATTTAAATGTAACAGGAAAAAGAGTCTTAGTAAGATGCGACTTCAACGTTCCTATGAATGATAAAGGTGAAATAACAGACGATAGAAGAATAAGGAGTGCAATACCGACTATAGAATACATAATTAACAATGGTGGAAAAGCTATTGTAATGTCCCACTTAGGCAGACCAAAGGGAGAACCTAATCCCAAATATACACTAGAGCCAGTAGCAAAAAGATTAGGTGAATTACTAAATAAGGATGTAATATTTGCAAAAGATGATATGGTAGCAGGTGAAATAACAAAAGAAATAGTAAATAATATGAAAAATTCCGATGTAGTACTATTAGAAAATACAAGATATAGAAAAGAAGAAGAGAAGAATGGAGAAGAATTTGCAAAACAACTAGCTTCATTAGGAGATATGTTTGTAAATGATGCATTTGGCACTGCACATAGAGCTCATGCATCAAATGTTGGACTAAGCAGTCAATTGCCATCTGCATCAGGATATTTAGTGAAAAAAGAAATTGAAATCATGGGCAAAGCAATGTCTAATCCAGAGAGACCTTTTGTTGCTATATTAGGTGGTGCAAAAGTGTCAGATAAAATTAACGTAATTGAGAACTTTCTAGATAAGGTAGATAGCTTGCTAATTGGTGGTGGAATGGCATACACATTCTTAAAGGCACAGGGATTGGAAATAGGTAAATCACTAGTAGAAGAAGATAAAATTGAATTAGCGAAAAATCTATTGGAAAAAGCAAGAGTTAAGAATGTAAACTTAGTATTACCTTTAGACATGGTAGTTGCTAAAGAATTTAAGAATGAAACTGAGTTTAGAACTGTTGATGTTGATAAAATGCCTGAAGATATGATGGGATTAGATATTGGAGAAAAGACAATAGAAGCTTTCTCTGAAATAATAAAAAGTGCTAAGACCATTTTATGGAATGGTCCTATGGGAGTTTTTGAGATGTCAAACTTTGCAAAAGGCACTAATGCTATTGCGAAGGCAATGTCAGAATCAAATGGAATAACTATTGTAGGCGGAGGAGATAGTGCTGCTGCAGTAGAACAAGCAGGATTAGATCATAAGATGACACATGTCTCTACTGGTGGCGGAGCATCACTAGAATTTTTTGAAGGAAAGGTTCTTCCTGGTATCGCTGCAATAGAGGATAAATAAGGAGGGCTAGTTGTGAGGACACCCATTATAGCTGGTAATTGGAAAATGAACAAAACCATAGATGAAGCCATTCAACTAGTTAATGATATTAAGAACAATTTAAAAGAAGAAGTCGAGGTTGTAGTCTGTGTTCCATTTACAGCATTAAATGAAGTAAAGAAAATCATATCTGGTACAAAGCTTAAGCTTGGTGCACAAAATATGCACTGGGAGGAAAGCGGTGCCTTTACTGGTGAAATATCACCTTTAATGCTTAAAGAAATAGGAGTAGATTATGTAATAATTGGTCACTCAGAGAGAAGACAATATTTCAATGAGACAGATGAAACTGTGAATAAAAAGATAAAATCAGCCCTAAAGCATAATATTATTCCAATAGTCTGTGTAGGAGAGGCTTTGGAGCAGAGAGAGGACAATATTGAGAAAGAAGTAGTAAAATCTCAAGTATTAAAAGCTTTTGAGGATATATCTGCGGAAGATATGGTCAAGATTGTAATTGCATACGAGCCAATATGGGCAATTGGCACAGGAAAGACAGCAACAAAAGAAGAAGCTAATGATATGATATCATTTATAAGAACAACAATAATGGATAAATATGACAGAGGGGTATCAGACAAGGTTAGGATACAATATGGAGGAAGTGTTAAACCAAACAATATTACTGAGATAATGAATCAATCAGATATTGATGGTGCATTAGTAGGGGGAGCTAGCTTAAAACCAGAGGAGTTTATTAAGCTAATTAGTTTTTAAAGAGGTGCAAACATGAAAAAAAGCTTAGTAGCAATTATAATACTAGATGGTTGGGGATTAGGAAAAGAATACGAAGGAAATGCGATACTCAAGGCTAAGACCCCTAATTATAGACTTTTAGTGGAGAATTATCCAAGCACTACCCTAGAGGCTAGTGGACTTTCAGTAGGATTGCCAGAGGGACAAATGGGAAATTCTGAAGTTGGACATCTTAACATAGGTGCTGGAAGGATAATATATCAAGAATTGACTAGAATAACAAAGTCTATTGAGAATAAAGAGTTCTTCAATAAAAAAGAACTTTTAGATGCTATAGAAAACTGTAAAAAGAATAAATCAAAGTTACATTTAATGGGTCTACTATCAGATGGAGGAGTTCATAGTCACAATAGTCATCTATATGCGCTTTTAGAACTTGCTAAGTCTAAAGGGCTAGAGGATGTATATATCCACTGCTTCTTAGATGGGAGAGATGTTCCTCCTAAAAGTGGTAAAGGTTTCTTAGAGGAATTAGAAGCAAAGATATCAGAAATTGGAGTAGGGAAAATAGCTACAATTGCAGGTAGATATTATGCAATGGATAGGGATAAGAGATGGGATAGAACTCAGTTGGCTTACGAAGCACTAACTCTAGGAGTAGGCAATACTGGAGGTTCAGCAATAGAGATTATTAATAAATCTTATGCAGACGAATTAACAGATGAATTTGTTGTGCCTTCAGTAATAATGAATAAAAATAAGCCTGTTGCAGTAGTAGATGAGGGAGATTCTATTATATTCTTTAACTTTAGGCCTGATAGGGCAAGACAATTAACAAGGGCATTTGTAGATGAGGACTTTGAAGGCTTTGAGCGTAAGAAAAAGGTCAATACTCATTATGTGTGCATGACTCAGTATGATAAGACCATAGAAAACGTAGAAATAATTTACAAACCTCAAAGCTATACAAATACACTAGGTGAGTATATAAGTTCATTAGGCATGAAGCAACTAAGGATTGCAGAAACTGAAAAGTACGCTCATGTTACTTTCTTTTTCAACGGAGGTGTTGAAAAACCAAATGAAGGTGAAGACAGGATATTGATACCCTCTCCAAAGGTAGCAACATACGATTTAAAGCCTGAAATGAGTGCTATAGAAGTTAAAAATGAAGTAATAAACAGAATTAAAAGTGGAGTATATGATCTAATTGTACTTAACTTTGCTAATACAGATATGGTAGGACACACAGGAGATTTTAATGCAGCTGTAAAAGCTATTGAAATAGTTGATGCTTGTCTTGGTGAAATAGTTCATGAAATTAATAAAGTAAATGGAAAAGTGCTTATTACAGCAGATCATGGGAATGCTGAAGAGATGATAGATACAGAAACAGGGGGGAAGCTTACTGCCCATACTACTAATAGAGTACCATGTATAATTGTAGGCGAAGGTAATGTAAAGCTGAGGGAAGGAATTTTAGCAGACATTGCCCCCACTTTATTAGATATTATGAATGTTCCAATTCCCCGGGAAATGACTGGAACATCATTGATAATTAAGTAGTTTTAGCGATAGTGGAACAGTAGTTTAATGATAGTGTAGCGATAGCTAAACAATTGTTCAACTACTGCTCACTATTGGTCGAATTAAAACAAGGAGGTTAACAACCATGACAATGATAACAGACATTTATGCGAGAGAGATACTTGACTCGAGAGGAAATCCAACAGTAGAGGTTGAGGTATGGACAGAAAGTGATGGATATGGAAGAGCAGCAGTGCCTTCAGGTGCTTCTACTGGTGCTTTTGAAGCTGTAGAATTAAGAGACAATGACAAAGATAGATATTTAGGCAAAGGAGTAACTAATGCTGTAAATAATGTCAATGAGATAATAGCTCCTGAAATTATAGGGATGGATGCACTAGACCAAGTAGCTATAGATATGAGGCTTATAGAGCTTGATGGTACAGATAATAAGGGGAAACTAGGAGCTAACGCAATTCTTGGAGTGTCAATGGCAGTTGCAAAAGCAGCAGCTGATACATTAGGATTACCACTATATCAATATTTAGGTGGAGTAAATTCAAAAACCCTACCAGTTCCAATGATGAACATACTAAACGGTGGAGAGCATGCTGATAATAATGTAGATATTCAAGAATTCATGGTAATGCCAGTTGGGGCACTTACTTTTAGAGAAGCTCTTAGAATGGGAGCAGAAATATTCCACAATTTAAAGAAAGTTCTAAAGGATAAAGGATTAAATACTGCTGTAGGTGATGAAGGCGGATTTGCTCCAAACTTAAGCTCTAATGAAGAAGCTCTAGCTACTATAGTAGAAGCAATTAAAAAGGCTGGATATAAACCAGGAGAAGAAGTATTCTTAGCATTAGACGTAGCTGCTACAGAAATGTACAACAAAGAAACTAAAGTTTATACTTTAGCAGGTGAAGGAAAAGAGTTCACTTCGGCTGAAATGATTGATTTCTACGAAGAATTAGTTAATAAATATCCTATTATATCAATAGAAGATGGTTTAGATGAAGAAGATTGGGAAGGCTGGAAAGCCTTAACAGAAAGATTAGGAGATAGAGTTCAATTAGTAGGTGACGATTTATTTGTAACTAATACAAAAAGACTAGAGAAAGGCATTCAAACTGGAGTTGCTAACTCAATATTAATTAAGCTTAACCAAATTGGTACTATTACAGAAACCCTTGATGCTATTGAAATGGCAAAGAGAGCTGGATATACAGCAGTTGTTTCACATAGATCAGGTGAGACTGAAGACTCTACTATTGCTGATTTAGTAGTAGCTGTTAATGCTGGACAAATAAAGACAGGTGCACCTTCAAGAACAGATAGAGTAGCTAAATACAATCAATTGCTTAGAATAGAAGATATGCTTGGTGAATCTAGCCAGTATAGAGGAAGAGAAGTCTTTTATAACATAAAAAGAAAATAAAGTAAGCAAGAAGGTATGAATTTCCTAAATTTGCCGAATACTATCAATAGTCAACTATTGATAGTATTCGGCAATTAGGTTTAAAAGCTCATAAACACCTAAATACTTGTTGATTTTATATTGCCACTGTGTTAAAATTATTGTGTTCATGAGACAGAACAGGAGGTGGAAAGATGCAAACATTATTTTATATTTTAATTGTAATAGCGAGCTTGGCACTTATTGCTAGTGTATTATTACAGTCAGGAAAAAGTGCTGGATTATCTGGCAGCATAGGCGGTGGAGCAGAGAGCATTTGGGGTAAAAACAAAGGAAGAAGCTATGAAGGAATACTTAGTAAAATAACTACAATATCTGCAATAGTGTTCGTTATATCAGCATTAGTTTTAACTGCATTGCAGTAATAGTAATTTTTAGTCAAGGAGGAAAGGGTATATGGACATATTTTTAATCTCAGCACCAGTTGTTGGGATAATTGCGCTGTTATTCGCTTTGTATAAAGCATCAACAATTAACAAGGTATCTCCTGGTAATGATAGAATGAAGGAAATAGCATCTTACATTGCAGATGGTGCTATGGCTTTTCTTTCAAGAGAATATAAAACTTTAGCAATATTTGTTGTTATATTATTTATAATTTTATCATTAGGGATAGATATATTAACTGGTGTAAGCTTCTTAATTGGAGCGATTTTTTCAGCTTTAACAGGATTTTTTGGAATGAAAGTTGCTACAAAAGCCAATGTTAGAACTGCTAGCGCTGCAAAGGATGGTGGAATGAATAAAGCTCTTAGCGTAGCATTCTCTGGTGGAGCAGTTATGGGAATGGCAGTTGTAGGGTTAGGACTTTTAGGTGTTGGTATTCTATATGCTACTATAGGTAATCCAGCAACTATAACAGGTTTTGGACTTGGTGCTTCATCAATAGCTCTTTTTGCACGTGTTGGTGGAGGTATATATACTAAAGCTGCCGACGTAGGAGCAGACCTTGTAGGAAAGGTTGAAGCAGGTATTCCAGAAGATGACCCAAGAAACCCTGCAGTTATAGCTGATAACGTAGGAGATAACGTAGGTGACGTTGCAGGTATGGGTGCTGACTTGTTTGAATCTTATGTAGGTTCAATTATATCAGCTATTACATTAGGTGTAGTAGTATTTGATGCAAATGGAGCATTATTCCCATTAGTGTTATCAGCAGTTGGAGTAATTGCTTCTATAATAGGAACTTTCTTTGTAAGAGCTAAAGAAGGTTCAGATCCTCAAAAGTCTCTTAATACTGGTACGCTTGTAAGTTCAGTACTAACAGTTATTGTTGCATTCTTCTTAAGTAAGAGTATGTTAGATTCATATCAGCCTTTTATTGCAATACTTTCTGGACTAGCAGTAGGATTAATCGTAGCTAGAATTACTGAGTATTATACTTCAGGAGATTTCAAGCCTGTTCAAAGCATCGCAGATGAATCAGAAACAGGAAGTTCAACTAATATTATTGGTGGATTATCAGTAGGTATGATGTCTACTGCATGGCCTATAATAGTTATTGCTATAGGTATACTTGTAGCTTTCTTTGCTACAGGAGGAATAGCAGACCCTGCCAAAGGTCTTTATGGTATAGCACTTGCTGCAGTAGGTATGCTATCTACGGCTGCTATGACAATAGCTGTAGATGCTTATGGTCCAATAGCAGATAATGCTGGTGGTATAGCAGAGATGAGTGGATTACCAAAAGAAGTACGTAATGTTACAGATAAACTTGACGCTGTAGGAAATACAACAGCAGCAGTTGGAAAAGGATTTGCTATAGGTTCAGCAGCACTTACAGCATTAGCATTATTTGCATCTTATACACAAGCAGTAAATCTTTCTAGCATAGACTTAACTCAACCAACAGTAATTGCTGGATTATTAATTGGTGGTATGCTACCATTCCTATTCTCAGCTATTACAATGAAAGCTGTTGGTAAAGCAGCATTCAGTATGATAGAAGAGGTTAGAAGACAGTTTAGAGAAATTCCTGGACTAATGGAAGGTAAAGCAAAGCCAGAGTACAGAAAATGTGTTGACATCAGTACAGCAGCTGCATTAAGAGAAATGATTTTCCCAGGACTGTTAGCAGTTATTGCTCCTATAGCTATAGGGGTAATTCTAGGAACTGATGCATTAGGAGGTTTACTAGCTGGTTCGTTAGTTACTGGAGTTCTAATGGCAATATTTATGGCTAACGCAGGTGGGGCTTGGGATAATGCTAAGAAGTACATCGAAGAAGGTAACCATGGTGGTAAAGGTAGTGAGGCTCACAAGGCAGCAGTTGTTGGAGATACTGTTGGTGACCCATTCAAAGACACATCAGGACCATCAATCAACATACTTATTAAGCTAATGACAATTGTAGCATTAGTATTTGGACCTGTTTTCTTATTAATTAATGAAGGTGCAGGTTTAATAAGCAAGTTATTTTAATTAATATAGCATATGAGAAGGTGATTCTATGAATTGCCTTCTTTTTTTGGCTCTTTATCAGTTGATGTTAATATGTTAATTAGAGAAAAAATTAAATTATTGAGTAACCTATAGTAAACTTTAAAAGTAAATTATAAAAAATGATGGGATATCTAAATAAAATTTAATAAGATATGCAAGGGCTTAGAATCATACTGAATGTGTGAATTCTAGGCCTTTAATATTGTTAGATTTTGTGCAATCAGGACATGATAAATTGTCAGTAAATGTAGAAAATAGTATCCGCTCGCAAACTTAAGAAGAAAGAACACGAACATGGTAAAAAAAGCTAAAACGCGATAGAATATAGACTATGGAATATTATCAAAAGTTCTGATATAATCATATAGTACTTTAAAAGTAAATTGCAAAATAAGTGTAAAGGCTAGATGAAAAAGAAATATAATAAGTATGAAGGCTAATTAGATTTTTTTTTAGATATAAAGACAAAATATAAAAATGTCATGACAAATATAAAGTAAATTATAATTATACAGGAGTAACAGGGTATGAATGTAAACATTGAAAATATGGACTTAAATTACATATGCGAGGGAGAAGGAAAGAACATATTAATCCTTCATGGCTGGGGTGCAAGTATTGATACCATAATGCCAATATTTAATTACCTTAAGAATCATTTTAAGGTATATGCCATAGACTTCCCTGGTTGTGGCAAGAGTCAGAAACCTAAGGAAGTTTTGGGCGCTTTTGACTATGCTAGAATTATAAAAAGGTTTATTGACATTATGGAAATGAATGAAGTAATACTAATTGGTCACTCTCATGGAGGAAGAGTATCCTTAGTTTTAGCCAATAAGTACCCGGAGTTAGTGAAGAAAATGATTTTAATAGACAGTGCTGGCCTAATTCCAAAAAGAAAACTAAAATACTATGTTAAGGTTTACACATTTAAAACATTAAAAAAGCTATATAGTCTGGCTTTCTTCTGGATGAACAAGGAAAAAGCAATGGAACGCTTTTACAAGAAATTTGGTTCTGATGACTATAAGGATGCAGATGGAATTATGAGAAAAATACTAGTAAAGCTGGTTAATGAGGATTTACGTCCCTTATTAAATGGGATAAAAGCGTCAACACTCTTGATATGGGGTAGGGATGATGATGCAACACCTGTTTATATGGGAGAGATAATGGAAAAGGAAATTAAGGATAGTGGGCTAGTGGTTTTAGAAAATGCTGGACATTATTCATATCTTGATCAGTTTATTAGATTTAAAGTTATAGTAGACAGCTTTCTTGAAAAGGATAAGGTTAATTAAGTTTTATTATGATAAACTAAAATATAAAGTATTTTGCGAAAACTAGAGTATAAAAATATTTGACAATATAAAATATAAAAAGTATTTGGTAATGCAAAATATTATAATACCTATGCAAATACCATTGTACTTGTATATATAAGTAAAACAAGTATGTGAGATTATAAAAAGGCAAAGTTATGCTGTTAATTTGTAATATTTAGGAGAGTGAATTTGATGTTAAACAGTAATAGCCTTATGATAATACTTGCAGTTATTAGTATTGTCATTTGGAATATATCTTTTTTTTATAGAAGTAGATATATGCTACATATGTTGCAGCTAGAAGGGTATTCAAATGGAAATTATTTAAGATGGGTAAAAGAATTTAAGTATAAGGTATTTGGCTCTAAGATTAATGTACCTGTAATAGCTTCTGTAATTTTTGCGTTAATTACTTTAGCTCCAGTTACAGGAAAAAAACTATTAATTCCGGCTAATATCATAGTTTGGTCTGCCTTAACAATTCTCTCAACCGAATTTAAAAAAGAGAATGTAAAAAAAGATTTAGTATACACTAAGAGAGCACAAAGGTTATTAGCTTCTATGTATGTAGTCAATGTATTGGTTTTAATAGTTTCTACTATAGTATATAGCTTAACTACAACGGACTTTTTCAATAACTATGAAATTTTACTTATAATAGGTACAATATTGTATTACATAGCACCGTATACTTTTTGCTTAGCTAATATATTAGTAAAACCTATAGAGAGAGCAATAAACAAGTATTATTATGATATGGCAAGAAATAAAGTAAGAAGTTTTGAAAATCTCAATATAGTTGGGATAACTGGTAGCTATGGGAAGACAAGTACTAAATTTATTACAGCTAAGATATTAGAAGAAAAATTTAATGTATTAAAAACTCCAGAAAGCTACAACACTCCAATGGGGGTTAGTAAGGTAATTAATAACACATTAACTGATGAATATGATGCATTTGTAGTAGAGATGGGAGCAAGAAAAATTGGCGAAATCAAGGAAATGGCAGAATTGGCAGGGCCTAAAATAGGTGTCATTACTTCAATTGGACCTACACACTTAGATACATTTATAAATATTGATAATATAATGAAAACTAAATATGAGCTGATTGAATCACTACCACCAGATGGGATTGCTATATTTAACTATGATAATCAGTATTTAAGAAAGCTTGCAGATAAGACATTTAAAGAAAAATTACTTTATGGAACTGAAAATACTGAGCTACTAGATATATATGCAACCAATATAGAAGTATCAGAATTAGGCTCAACATTTATTTTAAATGATAAAAATGGGAACTCTATAAAATGTGAAACAAAGCTATTAGGAGAGCATAACATAGTAAACCTATTAGCAGGTGCTTGTGTGGGGGTAGCATTAGGATTAACCTTCGAAGAAATTGCAAGAGGTATCAAGAATGTAGAGCCAGTACCTCATAGATTGCAGCTTATAAATCCAGGCACAGGGATAATAATAATTGATGATGCTTTTAACTCTAATCCGGTCAGTTCAAAAGCAGCCCTAGATGTTATCAGTCAATTTAAAGAGGGTAGAAAGATAATTGTAACCCCTGGAATGATAGAGTTAGGTCAGGAAGAAGAAGAAGCTAATAGACAATTTGGAAGATATATAGCCGACGCCTGTGATTATGTTATACTTGTAGGAAAGAATAGAACCAAGCCTATCTATGAAGGCATATTTGAAAAAGACTTTAATAAGGACAATGTTTTTGTTGTAAGTAGCTTAAATGAAGCTACCTTAGTATTGCAAAAAATCGTTAGACCTAAAGATGTAGTTTTGTTTGAAAATGATTTACCTGATAACTACAACGAGTAATACTAGCCTATAAGTTAGTATAAAGTTCTAAGTTGTATTACAGCAACTTTCTTTTTAAAACTCAATACATTTTAGTTATTAATATAGAATTGGGGGATTTTTATGAAAAAAAGAGTAGGTGTTATTTTTGGTGGCAGAAGCGTGGAACATGAAGTTTCTGTTATTACAGGTATGCAAGTTATAGAAAATATAGATAAAACAAAATATGATGTATTACCTATATATATAAGCAAAGAAGGCAAATGGCTTACTGGCGAGTCATTAATGAATTTTAAGAACTTTAAGGATGATAATTTAAAGAATTTAAAAGAAGTTATATTGACTCCCATATATAATGACAAGAAATTATATTCTCATCCAGAAAGCATAGGCTTTTTAGGGAAAAAGCTTATAGAAAATGTAGATGTGATATTTACAGCACTTCACGGAACTAATGCTGAGGATGGAACAGTTCAAGGATTACTTGAGTTAATAGATATTCCATATACAGGAGCAGGAGTTATGGCTTCTGCAGTTGGTATGGATAAAGTTGCAATGAAGGATGTATTTAGGGCACATGGACTGCCTATAGTAGACTATATATGGTTCTTTAGAAAGAAATGGACTACTGACAGAGAAGCAATAATAAATGATGTTGAGAAGAAGTTGGGATATCCTGTTTTTGTTAAGCCTGCAAACCTCGGTTCAAGTGTAGGCATCACAAAGGCTAAGGATAGAGAAAAGCTAATAGATGCAATTGAAATAGCAATAAGATACGATAGAAAAATAATAGTAGAAAAAAGCGTTGAAAATCCTAGAGAAATAAACTGCGCTGTTATGGGATATGATGATAATGTAAAGGCATCATTATGTGAAGAGCCAGTAGGATGGAAAGAGCTACTTACTTATGAAGATAAGTATATTAGCAGTAATAGTAAAGGTTCAAAGGGTGGAGGAAGAAACATACCTGCTGACCTTCCAGAAGAGACAACTAAACTAATACAAGAGATAGCAAAGCAAGCTTTTATGTCTATTGACTGTAGGGGAAATGCAAGAATAGACTTCTTACTAGATCAAGACGGAAAGGTATTTGTAAATGAAATCAATACTCTACCAGGTTCAGTTGCTTATTATTTGTGGGAACCAATGGGAATTAGCTTTAAAGACTTAATCACTGAGCTAATAGATATAGCATTAGAAGCACATAAAGAAAAAAATGAAAACATGTATTCATATGATGTTGATTTATTTAAAAGAATAGAATTTGGTGGAAGTAAAGCAAAGAAAATATAAATTTTTATTTGAGACATGGTTGATTATAATCATGTCTTTTATATTAAAAAAATATAACCACAGGTAATAAACTATGCTATAATATGGAATAAGAGTCTTGGAATAAGTTTCATTAATGTTATAAAGTTAGTACATACAAAGGAGAGAAATAAAATGAACAGAGAAGAAGCCTTGAAGCATTTAAAAGAAAATATAAAGAATAAAAACTTACTGAAACATATGTATGCCACAGAGGCTGTGATGAGGGGGCTTGCAGAGAGATTTGGTGAGGACAAAGATAGATGGGGAATAGCAGGATTAGTTCATGATATAGATTATGATACTACAGCTGATGATCCACAAAAACATAGCCTAGTAGGTGGAGCAATGCTAGAGGAATTAGGCTATGATAAGGATATTGTTTATGCAATTAAAGCCCATAATAAAGTACATGGATTAGAGAGAAAGTCACTAATGGATAAGGCTTTATTTTGTACTGACCCATTAACTGGACTAATTGTAGCATCTGCGCTGATTTCTCCAGCAAAAAAGCTCCACGCTATAGATACTCAATTTGTAATAAACAGATTTCACGAAAAGACATTTGCAAAGGGTGCAAACAGAGAACAAATAAGTGCATGTAGTGATTTAGGTCTTACTTTAGAAGAATTTATTAGTATAGGACTTGACTCAATGAGGCAAATTAATGATATATTGGAACTTTAATAAAATGGAGGAGTTATATGTATGAACACTAAAGGAAAAATAGTAGAGTTTATGGAAAAACAAGCCTACAAGCCTATGTTAAGAGAAGAGCTTGCAAGAGCCTTTGAAATTGAACCAGTAGATTATAGAGATTTTTTTAAGTTATTGGACGAAATGGAAAATGAAGGCCTTATCATCAAAACACATAAAGATAGATATGGAATTCCTGAAAAAATGAATTTAGTGGTGGGTAGGTTGCAATGTCATCAGAGAGGATTTGGCTTTTTAATACCAGATAATAAAGAACTTAAAGATGTATTTGTCTCAGCTCAAGATATGAATGGAGCACTACATGGAGATAAAGTAGTAGTTAGACTTATCACAAAAAACAGTGAAGGTAGAAGGCAAGAAGGAGAAGTAATTAGAATCCTAGAAAGAGTTAATAAGACAATTGTTGGGGTATACGAAAACAGCAAGAATTTTGGATTTGTAGTTCCTAGTGATACACGAATAAATATGGATATATTCATACCAAAGTCTGAAATTAATGGTGCAAAGACTAACGAAATAGTAATAGTAGAGATTACTAAGTGGCCAGAAAAAAGAAGAAATCCAGAGGGCAAGGTAATTGAAATTCTAGGACATAAAAATGATACTGGAACAGATATTCTAGCTATACTTAAAAAATACGGTTTACCAGAGGATTTTCCAGAAGAGGTTTATGCAGAGGCTGATAGAATACCTGAAGAAATACGTGAAGAGGAAATAAAGAGGAGATTAGATTTAAGGGATAAGAATATATTTACCATAGACGGTGCAGATGCAAAAGATTTAGATGATGCTATTTCAATTGAGAAGCTTGAAAATGGAAACTATAAGTTAGGGGTTCACATAGCTGATGTAACATATTATGTAAGGGAAAAATCCCCATTAGATAAAGAAGCCCTAAAAAGAGGCACAAGCGTATATTTAGTAGATAGAGTTATACCTATGCTTCCTAAAAAGCTGTCAAATGGTGTATGTAGTTTGCATCCAGGAGTTCCAAGATTGACATTAAGTATTCTTATGGAGATAAACAATAACGGTAAAGTAGTTGATCATCAAATACTAGAAACTGTTATAGAAAGTAAGGAAAGACTTATATACGATGATATATCAGATTTACTTGAAAATGATGATCCAGTACAAAAAGAACGTTATGCTCATATTTTAGAAGATTTAAAGCTGGCCGAGGAGCTTTGTAGAATACTGACTAGAATGAGGGAAGAAAGAGGAAGTATAGATTTTGATTTTCCAGAGTCTAAAATTATACTAGATGATAAAGGCAAGCCAATAGATATCAGAAAATATGACAGAAGAATAGCCAATAGAATAATAGAAGAATTTATGCTAATAAGCAACGAAACAGTGGCTGAATACATGTATTGGACTGATATACCATTCCTATATAGAATACACGAGGATCCAGATATGGAGAAGATAAATGAATTCAATAAGTTCATTCATAACTTTGGATATCATCTTAAAGGCTCGCAGGAGGTACATCCAAAGGAGCTTCAAGAACTTCTTAAAAAAATCGAAAATACAAGAGAAGAGACAATTATAAATACTTTAATGCTTAGGTCGTTGAGAAAGGCTAAATATAGTGCAGAAGCTGAGGGGCATTTTGGATTAGCTGCAAAGTACTACACACACTTTACAGCACCAATTAGAAGATATCCTGATCTTCAAATTCATAGAATCATTAAAGAATTTATCAATAATAAGATAGATGAACAAAGAATAGAAAAGCTAAGGACTCTTTTACCAAGAGTGGCAGAGCATGCATCAGAAACAGAAAGAACTGCCGATGAAGCATCTAGAGAAACTGAAGATTTAAAGAAAGTAGAATATATGGCAAGCCGAATAGGACAGGAGTTCGACGGCATCATATCTGGAGTTATGCCTTTCGGAATATTTGTAGAGCTAGGAAATACAATAGAAGGACTAGTACATATTAGTACACTAGTAGATGACTATTATGAATATGACCAGCCAAACTATAGATTCATAGGTGAAATGACTAAAAAGATTTATAGAATTGGTGATGAAGTAAGAATCAGGGTAGTAGGAACGGATATGGCAAATAGACAAATTGATTTTGTACTCATTTAAAAATGAAGTTGACATAATTATATGTTTTTGTTATAATTTAATTTGCACTAAATTGGTTATGGTGGGGGTCCTATGAGTACAAATACGCAGATTAAAACATTAGCAACAAATAGAAAAGCAAGACATGATTTCTTTATAGAGGAAACAATAGAAGCAGGAATTGCCCTAACTGGTACGGAGGTTAAATCCTTCAGACAGGGTAAGGTTAATTTAAAAGAAAGCTATGCTATGGTTGAAAATAGTGAGGTCTTTATCTATGGTATGCATGTAAGTCCTTATGAACAAGGCAATATATACAATGTGGATCCTCTAAGAAAAAGAAAGCTATTGCTTCATAAAAGAGAAATCAGAAAACTAGTAGGCTATATTACTCAAAAAGGATATTCCCTAGTACCTCTAAGTGCATATCTTAAGAATGGCAAAGTAAAGATAGAGTTAGCTATAGCGAAAGGTAAAAAGCTATATGATAAAAGAGAAGATATAGCAAAGAAAGATGCAGAGAGAAGAATACAAAGACATTTAAGTGAAAAATACTAACTAGTTGTCATTTTGAGCAAGGTGAGGAATCTCTTGATGTATTAATCTCTAATTTCCAAGCTTTGCTTTATTGAGTTGGATGTTGAGCATATTAATTATCAATTCTCGACTCTCAATTCTTAATTAAATATATGGGGGCGAAAAGGTTTCGACGGGGGTATGGAGTAAAGAGTAGCGAGTCGTTGTCGCCAAGCAACGTAAAAAGTGGCACCTAAAATTAAACGCAAACGATAATTACGCATTAGCTGCCTAAGCGCAGCTACGTCTACTCTAACGGTCCTGCCCGTTAGATGCTAGGCGCCAAGTAAGCAGGGAACTACTTAAGGGGTGCTCTGACCTTAAGTGGATAAATTGGAGATAGTTTAGTGAGAAGCCTGTTGCTGGGCGTTTCATGAGGCGATAGCTCAAATCAGTAACTGCACTCGGAGAAGCTCTTTATAAAGTGCTTTCGGACGTGGGTTCGACTCCCACCGCCTCCACCAAAAAGACATAAAAGCCTTGATTAGATTTTCTAGTCAAGGCTTTTATAATGCCATAAAACCTTTATAAAACTGTTCTTTCATCAACCTCAACTCGTCGGATTTTCTTTCATTTTTAGGAGTAATTTGCTTATATTTATCAAAAATTAGCCTACAGAGCTTCTTTTCATTAATTACTAGATAAGGTTCAATTTCACTAAGAAGCATTATAGCATCATCATATATTGCTTTATATATAGGTCTCATTAACCTAAAAGCTGAAAAATGTTTTTCAAAGAAAGAATTTGCTATAAGAAATAAAATATAATGAAAAGTATCTTTATTTATTTTATTGTTAATATTTTTAATATTTTTAATATTTTTAATATTTTTAATATTTTTAATATTTCTAATGCTTCTAATTTATTTTAACTAAAGCAATAATACATTATGGTATTTGCTAAAAGAATTAGTATATAAAGTTGAGACTATGAATATAGTTAATATGGAAGGTGTTTTTGACTTATATTTGGGCTAGCTTTTTTATTCGGATGATTCTAATCAAGAAGTTCTTTTGCAATTGTTTCTTGTCTAATGCTTTAATGATGTGAAGCGAAAATATGAAAATTATTAAATTAAATTATTAAATTAAGGTAAGATTTTATTTTATAGGAGGAATTTGTTTTTTTATGTAGAATATTACCTTTATTACAACTAATACAAAAATACTTGAAGTTAGTAACTGTTATATCGCAATTTTATTTACCTATACAAAGTCAAATTAATTTAACCTATAACTAGTTAAAAACAAGCAAAACAGGAGATTAAATAATATGGTTATAGGGTTTCAGCTAAAAAAGGCAAGTTATAGTACCTTGAAAGTTAAGCAAAGAGACTTTGTCCCCTTAAATTCCTAGGATTTATCACTATTATTAAGTTTAGGAAAAAACTTTATTTTATAGAAGGGTTTTGGTTTTTTATGTAGAATAATCCTTATATACCAATGAAAAACAGGAGAGATTTTTAAATTGATGATATGACTAAGTACTATGCTATTAACCTCGGAACATTACGAGATTTTTTAAAAAAAAGACCAGCGAATTAAAGTCAAGTAGTTTTTAAAAAGTTTTTTAAAACTTTTTCAAAGCTATCTTGCATAAGAGAATTAAAAATTTGTATAACAACAAGACTACATCAGCGTTAGGTATGTTAGTAGCTTTAAGTTCTTGGAATCTATACAGTAGGGCAATATTTCTGGTATCCACTTTGTCATTTTTCACTTTTCTAATTCCAATATTTTGATAGAATTAGACTGGATGGGGTTTATGATGGAAACCTCAAATCCATTTTTGCAAAGTGAGTGGAAAAGGGTTTTGTGATAGTGCCCAGTGGATTCAATGACAATGAAAGCTCTTGAAGCAAAGTCTTTTTCTACTTTTTTGAGTAAGCCAAGTGTTCTTTCAAAGTCAGAACAGGAATCATGTTTAATTTTCATTCGGGCAATAACTTCATTAGAAGGAGAAAGAATAGCCATCTCACTGAAGAATTTGCCTACATCAATTCTAGCAATAGGTCTAAAAGACATTCAAAAAAACCTCCTTAAAGGATATCAATAGGACTTTAAAGTATCCATTCCTCTCCATGTAAGCAAATAACCTTGCATGTAGCACGAGGAACCAGCTAAAGAGCTGACATCAACCAGCCAAAACATGCAGACTTACTAGAATGGATAAATACTCTTTTTTACGGGTAGTCGTCCTAAAAAGGTCCGTCCCAGGAGGTGATATATTCACCCTCCAAGTCTAGAAAATATTATACATGATTGTCAAGGTTCATGCTAACATGTGCTGGCGAAATAGCTAAGGTAAGAAGCTAAAAGAAGTATTTGATGTTTAGAAGATAAAAAAATTTATTATATTATGCTAATTAAGAAATTGTAGGTTAAACAGTGATTTTATTCACTGATTAATACAATATTAATTGTACAAGGGGGAAATAAAGGTATGAAAAGCAAATCATGTAGGATCTTATCACTAGTTTTGGTTTTAGTTATGTGCGCTGGCTTATTTACAGCATGCAAAAGCACTGAAACCAAAGAAACATCTTCAAAGGAAGGAGCTACAATTATAGGTGCTGATAACATAACTATAGAAGAAGCATCAGACTTTGATCCTCTTCAAGGTGTATCAGCAAAGGACAAGGATGGCAATGATATAACATCTGATATTGAAGTTAAAGGTGAAGTCAATACCCTTGAGCCAGGTGATTATAGGCTAACTTATACTATTAAAGGTACTGATGTATCAGTTACTAGAGTTGTAACAGTTAAAGGTCTTGAAGCCACTTATGCAAATGGTACTTATAACTTCAAGTTTGCTTCATCTGACCTAAGACACACTTTCATGGCAGCTGCAGAAGACTATCTGCTACATAACCAGTTTGCTGGAGTTCCACTAATGGCAGATGCTGGTTTTACACTTTTCTCTAGTAGGATGCAGCTTGCAAGCGAAACTTATTTACCTGTTTTAGGTTTTGGAGTGACCTATTCAACTATGAGTGCTGATGATAGCAAAGTACTTATGGAAGATGGTAGAAATGGTAACGCTGGTGAGTACACCCTTAGACAAGCTCTAGCAAACAACCCTACACAATGGAATCACTGGTTGTATGATGATAGTACAACATCTGATGTTATGGTGCTTTTTCTTGATTCCTTGTATACTTTTGACTTTAATGCTGATAAGACTGGATATGTGCTTAATCCATCCATGGCTGATGGCAATCCAATTCCTATAGAAGGCCGCGAATTACCAAGTGGCAAAACGGTTTCTAAAAAATGGCAAATAAAAATTAAAGATGGTCTTCAGTGGAAGTTCAACCCAAAAACTGATACTTCAATGATAACTAAGACTAATATTGATGCTACTGATTTTTATGAAACTTATAAGCTTGCATTAACAGAAAAATGGTTTAGAGCTATAAGTGGTGGTGGAGACTTCTGTACAAGTTCATCTAAAGTAATTAACGCACAAGAATATGTAGACGGACAAAAAGAGTGGGATGACGTAGGTATTAAGTTAATTGATGATAAGACTCTTCAATTTGAGTTTGTTGACGAGCAGTCAGAATGGAATGTTAAGTATTTCTTAAATGGTTTTGTAACTACTCCAATTAACATTGAACTATATAATGCTTTAGGAGATAAATATGGTATCGATGAAAAAACAATAGCATATCATGGACCTTATTATGTTGATTATTATGAACCTGATAAGGTTATAAGATATAAGAAAAATGACCTATATCACAATGCTGATAAATATTTTTATACAGGAAGAGTTTTTACAATCATAAAGGAAGCAGAGATGCGTTTCCAAGAATTTATTGCAGGCAAACTTGATTCTGTTGGCTTACCTGCATCACATTATGAAGAATATAAAAATCATCCTGGACTAAAGCATGTTCCTGGAGCTACAACCTTCAGAATGATGATTAATGGTTTAGGTACAAGAGAAGCACAGCTTGAAAAATTCCCAGAAGGAGAATGGGTTCCAGAACCAATTTTAGCAAATACAGACTTTAAAATGGGTATGTATCATGCAATAGACAGAAAGAAGCTTGCTGAAGAAGTTATGAAAACTTCTCAAGCACAGATGTATCTATTTACAGATGCTTATGTAGTAGATGCTGAGCTGGGGATACCTTATAGAAACACTCCACAAGGTATGTCAGTAGGAGCAGATCTTTCACCTTCAACCCATGGTTATAACCTAGATGCTGCGAAAGCTTATTTTGAAAAAGCACTTGATACTTTAGTTGCTGAGGGCGCTTATAAGAGTGGAGATGTGATTAATATTGAGTTTAACTACTTTAGCGGAAGTGAAACTCAGGAGATGATGGCTTCTTACATTAAAGATGCTTTAGAAGCAGCCTTCAACAGTGAAAAGCATAATATCAAAGTTAATGTAGATATTATAGCAAAAGATTTCCCAGGAATCTATTATGATTACATGATGGTTGGTGAATTTGATACTTCAATAGGTGGAATCTCTGGTTCAACATTAGATGCAGCTTCATTCCTAGATAACTTCTGTTCAGACAACAGAGGTGGATTTACACTAAACTGGGGTATTGATACTAGCGTACCAGAAATCACAGTCTTATATACTGACGATGATGGTAATCCAGTTAAAGAGATATGGTCCTATGATGCTATTGTATCAGCATTAAACGGGGAAATAAAAGTTGTTGATGGTAAAGAGGCAAAATAAGAGCTTATGAGGATCTAGCTTTTAACAGACAATTTTAAAAGTGAAAAAGGCGGATAAGCGTCTAGATGTATTAAATCTTTATAATGCTAGTTATGATTTTGACAGTTAATTTCATTTAATAAAGATGACACTTGCTTATCCGCCTACTACATGTATAGATCTGGTTTTTTACAAACAAATCAAAATATGAAATGAGGCAGGTATATGACTAGATATATATCAATAAGAGTAATTTGGATATTTATTATGCTGACTATGATTTTGACAGTTAATTTTGTTTTGTTAAAGTTGGCACCTGCTTATCCTCCTACTACAGAAGAACAAAGAGATATATACTTTAATAAGCAGGTTTCCGATGGATATATGACTTTTAGGATAATTGATGATCCTGAAGAAATGGAAAAGGTTAGATATATAGTTGCAACAGGTTCAAAAGTCAGAAATTCATATTACGAAGATAAGGGAGACTTTATTAGAGCTTTTGAACCGGTTCCAATAGCTGAACAATATTTCTCATGGGTAAAAAATATTGTAACAAAGTGGGATTGGGGACTCTCTACACGAGTTGAGGTAGGTAGACCAGTTTTTGATATAATTAAAGATCGTATACCCACAACTATGACTCTGAATATAGTAGCTTTATTTATATATTTTCCTATAGGAATAGCCCTAGGTATCATTGCTGCATTAAAGAAAAATAAACCAACGGATAATGTCATTTCCGTTGCTGTAATGGTAATGAGATCTATACCTAGCTTTGTTATTATAATTATGCTTGTAATGGTTTTAGCATATGGATTAGGATGGTTACCAACAATCTACCCTTCAGCTGATGCTGATTTAGGATTAAAAATCCGAGGACTTGTCATACCTGTATTAGCTTCTGTGTTTGCTCCTATTGCAGCATTAACGAGGTTGACTAGAGCTGAGCTTACAGAAATATTGACATCTGAGTTTTTGTTACTTGCTAGAACTAAGGGCTTAACAAGAAGACAGGCTATAGTAAAACATGGGCTAAGAAATTCAATGGTTCCACTAGTTCCGAGTATAATTGGGTCCTTTATTGGAATATTGTCAGGCTCAGTTATATTAGAGATGATTTATTCTATACCAGGTACTGGACAAGTTTTTATAAGAGCACTTACCAAAAATGCATATGATTATAATCTATTGCTGTGTTCCACTGCTTTTTATACTTCTATTACACTGTTTGCAGTTTTATTAGTTGACTTAACATATGGATTAATTGACCCAAGAATTCGAATAGGAGGTAAATATTAATGTATACCGAACAAGACATTATAAACAGAGATATCTCCGAGACTCAATTCGAGTTTGTTCAACAGGATCAAAAAATATACGACCAAAAAATCCAAGGTAAGCCCATAGGCTACTTACAAGATGTTTGGATGAGGTTCAAAAAAAATAGAGCAAACTTGGTTGCAACTACAATATTAATAACTTTAATTATATGTTCGATCATTATGCCTGGATTATCAGGTAAAGAGTATATTAAGCTTAATGAGAAGATTTCTTTCTTACCTCCAAGGGTTCCGGTATTGGAGAAATTTGGTATTTTTGACGGTACTGTGCTCATAACTGACAAGCCTGTTGATTTGTCAAAAATGGACGAAGAAACAGGACTGTATTTACCTTTAGGATATAATGAAAAAGCCGTAGATATCAGCACTCTTACAAATACACGTGTAGAAAGTTTAGACAAAGCTCCAAACGTAATAGGAGGACAGTCAGTATTAAAATTAGATCATGACTCAACATCAGTTACTGTTGAATCCAATGAGTTTTATAGTTTATCTATGGCAAATAATGCCTATATTGAAGTAGATGTTTTTGAGTTAGACAATACTTCTAATGGGAAAATAGAGGTTCTTTTACAAACAGAGTTTGGTAGTGATTATAGGGTTATTGATACTATAACTGAAACTGGTAAGCACAAAGTTATGGTGTTTGATTTATGTAAAGACTTAGCTACTGATGTTGTATCTAAAATACGCATACGCTATAGCTCAGATAATAAGGGCTCATCTGCTGCAATTGCTAGCATATCATTATTTGATGATAGTAGTGAAGAGCCTATTTTAGTAGATGAAGGCTATGAACTATCTATCTATAAAATAGCTGATGGTAAAGGTTCATATGTGAGACAAAACTCTGAAATGATGATTGCATCTTTTAGATACAATAGATATATAGCTGCCTTTGACTTGACTCATGAATTGGCTTTTTCTTCAACTGAGTATGACAGATTGTTGGAAGAATGGGGAGACAATGTGGAAATAATCCCAAATCCTGACAATCCTGAAGGATGGTATTTTAGTGAAGGATTTCCTATTCGTGAAGTTGTAAGAAAGAACGATACAGTTACAGTAGATGGGAAAAGCTATTCCTCATATGAGGTCTACCTTGATTATGCCGCATATTTAGGGTATGACGAGTTGCCATACTTTTTATTTGGAACAACCCAAGCAGGGAGAGATTTATTCTCATTAACATGGATAGCACTTAGAACATCATTGTTTATAGGCTTAGTTGTAACTTTTATAAATGTAAGTATTGGAGTAGTATATGGAGCTATTTCTGGGTATTATGGAGGGACAGTTGACTTGTTAATGCAGCGTTTATCAGAGCTTATCGGTAATACTCCATGGTTAGTTGTTTTATCAATTTTAGTAACTTTATATAATCCAGGATTTAAGACTTTAATACTGACATTGGTGATATCTGGTTGGACAGGACCTGCTGCTACCACTAGAATGCAGTTTTATAGATACAAAGGACAAGAATATGTTCTAGCATCTAGGACATTGGGTGCAAAAGATTCACGTTTGATATTTAGACACATTTTACCTAATGGTATCGGTACAATTATTACATCAAGCATACTTTCAATACCTGGTACTATATTCACAGAGGCATCTTTATCATTTTTAGGATATGGTATTGGACATGGGCAGTCATTTAATATCCTAGGAGTAGGGTTCTCTGGTGTATCAATAGGTGTATTGTTATCTGATGCAAGGAACTTTTTAGTGACACAACCATATTTAACTATATTTCCTGCTATTATAGTTTCATTACTTATGATTACATTTAATTTATTTGGTAATGCATTAAGAGATGCATTTAACCCATCACTGAGAGGGGTTGAAGACTAATGAGCAAACTAATTGATAAAAAGAAAAAATTAATAGTAGAAGACTTATCTATATCATTTAGAACAGTTACTGGAGAAGTTAAGGCAGTAAGAGATATTAGCTTTGATTTGTACGAAGGTGAAACTTTGGCAATAGTTGGAGAATCTGGTTCAGGCAAGTCAGTAACTGCTAGAGCAATTATGGGAATATTAGCAGGAAATAGTATAGTTGAAAATGGGAAAATCCTCTACGAAGGTGAGGATCTCTTAAAGATAACAGAAGAACAGTTCCATAAAATACGTGGTAGTAAAATAGGAATGATTTATCAAGATCCTCTGTCTAGCTTGAACCCTATAATGAAAGTAGGTAAGCAAATTACTGAAGGACTATTACTAAATGGGAATCACCTTAAAAACAAAATAGAGAAGTTATATAACAAAGAAAGAATAGCTTATATGGTGATTAAGCGAGAGATAGGGATTTTGAAAGAAAAGGTTAAGGAGAATAAGAAGAAAAAATTACCTTATGAAGATCTTAAAGCACAGATTAGTAAACTAAAAGGCCAGCTTCCAGTGGCTAAGAAGAATATGATTGAAGCTAAGAAAGAAGCTACAAAAGTAGTTATGAAAGAATACAAAGAGGAAAAAGCGAAATATTTAGAAGAAATAAAGAAGATTCGCTTAAATAGTGAGGGGCTAGATAAAGAGGCAGTTAAGGAGAAAATAGCTCAAAAGAAGGAAGAGCTCAGACGTGTTAAAAAAGTTACTAAAAAAGAAGCCAAAGAAAAGGCAATACAAGTTATGAAAGAGGTTGGTATTCCAGAACCTGAAAAAAGGTTTAAACAGTACCCATTCCAGTTTTCTGGAGGAATGCGTCAGCGTATAGTTATTGCTATAGTGTTAACTGCTAATCCAGATGTACTTATATGTGATGAGCCAACAACAGCTTTAGACGTTACAATCCAATCGCAGATATTAGAGCTTATTAAGAGGTTGAAGAAAGAACGTAATCTGAGTGTTATTTTTATAACTCACGATTTAGGTGTTGTTGCTAATATTGCTGATAGAGTAGCTGTTATGTATGCTGGTAAGATACAAGAAATAGGCACTACTGAAGAAGTATTCTACACTCCAAAGCATCCATATACATGGGCACTACTTGGTTCAATGCCAGATTTAACTTCTAAGGACAAACTACTGACTATACCAGGAACACCTCCAGATATGAGGTTTCCTCCTAAAGGTGACGCCTTTGCTCTTAGAAGCAACTTTGCTATGAAAATAGATTTTGAAGAGCAGCCGCCTATGTTTAAGGTATCGGATACACATTATGCTGCTACTTGGCTATTGCATAAGAATGCCCCTGCTGTTGAAATGCCAGCTATACTTCAAGAAAGAATACTTAGAATGAAAGAAATGACTGAAGAAATGAAAAAGGAGTTAGTTGAAGATGAGAAACAGCTTGTATACTAATAATAAGAATGAAATAAGTAACGATGAGTCTATGCCAGTACTTAGCGTTAAGAATTTAAAAAAGCATTTTAAATCAGGTTATGGAAAACAAAAGCTAGTAGTTAAGGCTGTTGATAATGTGAGTTTCGATATTTACAGAGGTGAAGTTTTTGGTTTAGTTGGTGAATCGGGTTGTGGAAAAACAACTTTGGGGAGAACTTTAATTGGGCTAAATCAACCAACAGACGGAACAATCGAGTTTATGGGTGTTCCTATAGCAGAGGGTATAGATTCAAATATTCAGGCTATACGCAATGCAAAAAAAATCCTCAAAACTGAAAATGATGCTGCAAAGATACAAGAAGCAAAACAGGTTATTGAATTCAACAAGAAAGAGATAAAAAGAAAGAAGCGTATCAGTCCAAGGGCTAATTATGAGTTAATGAATAAGATGCAGATGATATTCCAAGATCCTATTGCATCTCTTGACCCAAGGATGACTGTAAAGGAGATTATTGCTGAAGGCTTAAGAATTTCTGGTGTAAAGAAGGATTCGGTAATAAATGAAAAAGTTAATGAGGTGTTAGAAATTGTTGGTTTAGTACCTGAACATGCAAATAGATATCCTCATGAATTCAGTGGTGGACAGCGTCAAAGAATTGGTATTGCAAGAGCTTTAATAATTAACCCAAGTTTCTTAATAGCAGATGAACCAATAAGTGCTTTAGATGTATCAATACAGGCTCAAATTATAAACCTTTTAAATGATCTGCGTAAAGAATTAGGGCTAACAATATTGTTTATTGCTCATGATCTATCTGTAGTTAAGTATATTAGTGATAGAATTGGGGTTATGTATTTCGGTAAGATGGTCGAACTTGCATCATCTGATGAGCTATTTAAAAACCCATTGCACCCTTATACTAAGTCATTGCTATCTGCAGTACCATTACCTGATCCATATTATGAAAAACACAGAAGAAGAATAGTTTATGATGGAAAATCTGCTCATGATTATTCTAAAGAAGAACCAGTGCTGCATGAGATTACAAAGGGTCATTTTGTTCTTGCTAACTCGGAAGAATTAGAAAAATACAGAAAAGAGCTGGATATTTAATGGATATGAAGAGTTTTTTATCCATAATAGTTATATCGATTATTATAGTGATGCTATTAATGTATGTCATATATGGTTTTGATATGAGATTAATGTATTTATCTAATGTATTTTTCTTTGTGGGTGTAGTATATTTTTTTCTTGGTTTAATCTTTATAACAAATGCAACTGAGGTATTTAGTGGCATTGGATATTTATCAAGAAAAGCTTTTTCAAAAGATAAGGGTGATGGGAGTGATTTCAAGTCATTCTATGATTATAAAGAATATAAGGAAAATAGGAGAGACGAGAAATATAAGAATTCAAACTATAACACTAGATTTAAAGGATTAAATGTGTTAATTGTTGGAGGAGTATATATTCTAGTATCTATTGTTATAAACATGGTTATTTGATAGATAAATAAGTTAAAGCATTAAAATTACACATTTTCGAATAGAAATAAGCAATTTCTTTACCTATAAAGGGTTGTTACCTAATGAGCTTAATTTTGGTTCCTTGTCAACTGGGTTGATGAAGAAAATATGGCTCTTTGTCAATAGTTGGGGTGGTAATATCAAGAATTGATATTACCACCCTATTACTATGTTCTGTCCAAATTTAATATAGAAGTAGCCGTGAACATCCTGATGAGGCTGTATTTTATCTTAGAGCCAATATAGTATGATTTGCTACCTAAAGCAAGGTGTTATACCTTTACTAATCTGTAGATAGCGTTACAAGCAGATGTTTAATGGTTCGAAACTGTTGGAAAAAGTGGCAAATTTTTTTAAAATTTCTATTGACTCTTACATTATGGTATACTCTAAAATAAAGATGAGCTCAAAAAAACACATATATGTGAGGAGATAAGCATGCTGAAAATAGGTGATTTTTCAAAACTGTCAAGGATCAGTATAAGGATGCTACGGCATTATGATGAAATCGGTCTGCTAGTGCCTAAAAGTACAGATAGCTTTACAAGCTACCGTTACTACAGTGAAGAACAGCTTTATATTGCTAACCGAATAACAGAGCTTAAGAACATGGGTTTCAGCCTTGCTACCATTGGAGAAATCTTAAAGAACTATGACAACCCCATGGCCTTGGCAGAATATTTGTCGGTGAAGCGGGCTGAGGTGAAGGCCGAATCGGAGGAAGTCAATCGTCGTCTGCTGCTCCTTGATACAGCCATAGAACGATTAAGAAAGGATGATAAAGCGATGAATTATAATGTTACCATTAAGACTTTACAGGAACGTTATGTTGCCAGTATTCGTCAGATAATACCTTCCTATGAACAAGAAGGCATTCTGTGGGAAATGATGATGCGGGAAACTGCTGGTTTGAATATGCAGGTTGCAGATCCTAGCTATGGAATGGCTATTTTTCATGATGAAGGGTATAAAGAAAGTGATGTAGATGTGGAAATACAGATGTCTGTTAAAGGCTCCTATGAAAACACTGATCATGTAGTGTTCAAAGTAGTTCCTGCAGTGGAGTTTGCTTCTGCCATATTTAAAGGAAGCTATGAGCAGCTTACATCGGTTCATAGGGCTGTTGCCAAGTGGATTCGTGATAACGGTTATGAGTTCAACGGAGCAATGTTCTGTATTTACCATGTCAGTCCTGCAGAAACCCAGAATCCTAACGAATTAGTTACTGAGGTATGCTACCCAGTGAGAAAGAAATAACTCTTTCTTGTTTATGTGCCGTCTGTTTAAAAAAGCAGGCGGCATCTTTATGTCTTTTCTTAGATGTTAGAAGGTAAAATATAAAGGAAGATGAAGCCCTTCTGTTTTGTATTGAAACAGACCTGTTCTGCATTATTTGGAATGTTACGTAGATAGTGCTCCTATAATGTCTGTGTATGTGTGTATGATGGTATATATCAATTAATCTTGACAGTTAGAAGTCGGAATGATATACTCTTATCGTGCGGGGGGACTGCTTGGCAGTTGAGAAGGTAAAACCTGACCCTTTGAACCTGTTGGTTAAAACCTACGTAGGGAAGCATTTAATACGATATTGTATTTTATGAGGACGCTTCCTGAAAGGATAGCGTCCTTTTTGTGGTGTGCCCAGCATGAGTATAAACTAGTCGGTGAAAGTCCGATACGGGGGTTGATAGTGCAACCGTTAGCTTAAGACAAGGGTGTCCATCGTGAGGTGGAATCTGAAGGAAGTCGGTGGCAAAACTCCGGTCTGAGGTACACGAATCACATTCGAGGCTTAACCCTGTGGATGAGGTTGCACAACAAACCAAAGTCCTAAACTATCCGAAACAGGGAAAGTAAATGTGGCAGATATATGGAGTGAAAGTTTACGTTCTTACCTAGGGAGGTCTGATAGATATGTCATTAAAAGATGAAATATCTAAATGACAACTCATACAGTGAGAACGGCAAATAAAAATAATTACTTACCTTCTACTCGATTGAAAATAAATATCGTTGATATGTTTGAGGGGGAACTGAACAAGTTGAAAAAGGTAGGACCTGGCTTCCAGAACTGTCGGCTAATACCGCGTAGGGAAGCAATTTCTTACGCCATCATTATGTATTAAAGAGCTTCTGTGTTTATTTGGAAGCTTTTATTTTAAGGGGGGAAATTAAATGTCATTTATGGAAGAAACATTGAAGAGTGTTTTACCTATTTGGGATAGCTGCATAGAAACTCCTTTTGTACAGGAAGTAAAAAATGGGATCTTACCAATGGAGAAATTTAAGAATTACATGATTCAGGATAGCATTTATTTAAAACACTATGCTCGAATCTATGGAAAAGCTATGTACCATTCCACAACATTAAAAGATATTCAACTATTTTATTCTGCACTCTGCTTTGTAACTGATACAGAATCAGCTATTCGGCTAAGCTATTTAAAGCGATTTGGATTAACAGACAGTGATATCGAAGGTATTGAGCCGCTTCCTGAGAATCAAAATTATATAGATTTTATGATGGATATGGCCGAGGAAGGTAATATATGTAAAATCTTGATGGCGGTTTTGCCCTGTATGTTAAGTTACAGTTATATATTCAGAAAAATAGCTGCTGAACCTGAGACCAAAAAATCAAGGTATTGGGATTTCATTGAGGATTATGCTGACGAACGCTTTGTAGAGAGCTGTAAACTGTGGAGTGACTTTGCCGAAGAAAAATGTGCTATCTTACCAAATCATAAAAAGAAAGAACTCATAGGCATTTTTGAAAAGGCAAGTTTGTTGGAGCTTGATTTCTGGAAGATGGCTTATAATTAATAAAGTATATGAAAAATGGAATTTGTTATCTTCTTGTCGCAGGTGAGAAATATGGTTTGGATTTTGTTTTGTAATCTGGCGACTATGTGATTGCCGCAAATGGAGGTCTGAGATATTTAGAGTAGAGCGGTATCAAAGCTGATTTGGTGATTGGTGAGCTTGAACCCTGCACTTTAAGCCTAATCACCCTAATACTATCACATTAAGCGAAGAAAAAGATGATATGGATATCCTTTCCGCTATCCCTATTGGTGTGAACAATGAATTTGTAGGAAAAAAGTGTTATTATCGTCACAAGTGGCACAAGGCTGGTTGTTTTTTCAAAGAAAATAAAGGAGGAATCTTTATAATGAAAAAAGTTTTGAGCATTGCTGGATCTGATTGTAGCGGTGGTGCAGGAATACAAGCAGATTTAAAGACATTCTCGGCCCATGGCGTTTTTGGTATGAGTGTCATTGTTTCTGTTGTTGCGGAAAATACGAGTAGAGTTATAGATATACAGGATATAACGCCGGATATGATCAAGAAACAGATTGACGCTGTATTTGAGGATATTGAGGTGGATGGGGTAAAAATCGGTATGCTTTCTACTCCGGCCTGTATGAACGCCGTTGCTGAAAAGCTTAAAGAATACCATCCTGCGAATGTGGTCATTGATCCGGTAATGTATGCGAAAAATGGTTGTCCACTAATGGAACCTACCGCAGTGGATACATTAATTAAGGTGATTATTCCACTTGCAGATGTGTTGACACCAAATATCCCTGAAGCCGAAAAAATTGCTAATATGCGAATTACATCTGTGGCAGATATGGAAACTGCTGCAAAAAAAATCTGTGCAATGGGCTGTAAAGCTATTGTGGTAAAGGGGGGGCACGCTTCTGGCAGCGCATTGGATGTTTTATATGACGGAAAAGATTTATATCATTTTGAAACTCCACGTATTGCTACAAAGAACACACACGGTACAGGATGCACTTTTTCATCTGCTATAGCTTCGCAGCTTGCAAATGGATTATCGATAAAAGATGCTGTTCAAAAGGCAAAGGCTTATGTCACGACAGCGATTGAACATTCCCTTGCCATTGGAAAAGGAAACGGTCCAACACATCATTTTTATGAGCTTTATCAGCATGGCCTGCGCATATAAAGAAATGAGGTCGAATGAAAATGAAAAATGATTATACACTTTATCTTGTGACGGACCGGAGTCTGATGAGTACCAAAACCTTACAAGAGGCTGTTGAACAAGCAATAGCAGGCGGATGTACAATGGTGCAGTTAAGAGAAAAGAATATAGGATCCCTAGACTTTTTTACATTGGCAAAAGACATTAAACAGATTACGGATAGTCATCAAGTTCCACTTATCATCAACGATCGGATTGATATTGCCTTGTCGGTAAACGCTTCAGGGGTACATCTTGGACAAAGTGATATTCCTGCATCGGTGGCTCGGAAAATCATTGGCAAAGATAGACTTTTAGGCGTGTCAGTTTCTACCGTCCAGGAAGCTCTAAAAGCGCAAAGCGATGGAGCTGATTATCTAGGCGTGGGAGCCATGTTTCCGACAGGCACAAAAACAGATGCACAAGCTGTTTCAATGGAAGAATTGCTGAATATTCGGCAAGCAGTATCTCTTCCCATAGTTGTAATCGGAGGTATTAACAAGGAAAACGCTACCTCTTTTCGGGATGCAGGTATAGATGGCTTGGCTGTAGTATCTGCTATTATTTCACAGCCTGATATAAAAACTGCCGCCGAGGAATTAAAGCGCTTATTCCAAAAAGGGGGGGCTGGTGGCAATGAATTTTGAAGCAGCTATCTTTGATTTGGATGGCACCTTACTGAATTCTATGGATGTATGGGAAAAAATTGATATTGCTTTTCTATCCAAGCGAGGCCTGCCAGTTCATCCTGATTATGTAATGGATATCTGTGCCCTAAGTTTTGAGGAAGCGGCACAATACACAATTGAACTATTTGAACTGAATGAAACTGTTCCAGACATTATTGAAGAATGGAACGCTATGGCGGCATATGAATATGCTCACCATGTTCGTTTAATGCCATATACTTATGAATATCTTTTGCGATTGAAGGCTCTCCACATAAAGCTGGCAGTTGCAACTGGATTGCCCGAAGAATTGTACAAGCCCTGTCTGATAAATAATGGCATATATAATATGTTTGATTTTTTGTGTTCTACCGAACAGGTACAAAGAGGCAAAGAATACCCTGATATATTTTTGTTTGTTTCTAATGGATTAGGAGTCTCTCCGCAGAAATGTATTGTTTTTGAAGATGTTTTACCGGCTGTTAGAAGCGCCAAACAAGTAGGAATGATTACATATGGGGTATATGACAAATATTCAGCACATAATGAGGAGAAAATTAGAGCAATTGCAGATGGTTATATTTATGACTTTCGTAATGCGCCTTTGCCTCAAAAGGAGAGATGATGTTAGAGCTATGGGATTTCTATGATATATGGCTTTTTCACTCTGATATACCGTTTAAGGATTTAATATTATAATGTGATGAAGTAATAGATGTGCAGTTAAAAATGAAAAAACAAAGATGTAATTGCATACTTTGGATCAACTTGGAATGTTAACAAGACATAAAAGTCTTGATTAGATTTTTTCTAGTCAAGACTTTTATAATACAGTAGATTTCATATGTAACTCAACTCTTTCATAGAATAATACAAAACACAATTTTTTTCTTCTACAATTACCTCGTCCAGAGCTCTAAGATGTTCTAAATATGAGTGAGTTTCTCCTGCTGCAAACAGAGAAATTTAAGATGTAATTGACTTGGACTATATTAGGGTAACTTGAACATTATATCCCTTTAATATATAATCGAGGTATAGCTGAAATTGGTCCGGGATTACTGTAGTTTTTTTGACTGCAAAATAAAGTAATTAGGAATAAAATAGGATAATAAGAAACCATAACTTCAAGTTTCAATCTACAGTTAATACTTAGAATAATGCTATTTAAGTTATTTTGAAATTTGTTTACTATGAGATAGAAAGGTGATTGAATGATATGGAAAAAGTAAATAAGACGAAACATAGGAATGATTGCATGATATGTGGCAAAGAATTAATGTATTTTGAATATTATAAAGAAGTAGAATGTGTATATTGCCATAAAACATTTAAATCTAATGTTACTTGTTTAGATGGGCATTATATTTGTGATATATGTCATTCAATAGATTCTATTGATTTGATAGAGAACTATTGTAGAGAAACAAATAAGACAAATCCTATTGAAATGGCAACTGAGTTAATGAAAAATCCATCGATAAATATGCATGGACCAGAGCATCATTTTCTTGTACCAGCTGTTCTTTTAACATCTTATTATAATATAATAGATAAAAAAGATATGAAAACAAGAAAACTTGCAATAGCTAAGATAAGAGCTAAAGATATTAAAGGGGGATTTTGTGGATTTTACGGTAATTGTGGAGCAGCAGTAGGTACTGGTATATATATGAGTATTATTTTAGAGGCAACTCCATTAACAAAAGAAAGCTGGGGTCTAGCTAATCTAATGACAGGTACTACTTTAATATCATTGGCAAAGATAGGCGGTCCTAGATGCTGTAAAAGGAATGTATTTGCCTCTATAAAAGAAGCAGCAAAATTTACAGATGAACATTTTAAGATAAAGCTCTATGATTATGAAAAGTATTCTCCTATTTGCAGTTTTAGATTAAGAAATAGAGAGTGTTTAAAGGGTGAATGTCCTTACTATGAGTAAAACAATATGACTAACAAGAAAAGCTTCTAAAATGTTCAATATTAAATAGAAGCTTTTCTTTTTTTAAATATATAGTTTCTAAGTAGTGACTTATATCAATTAGTTTTTTCTGTAAACTCGATTATTTGGTTTCTTTTATATATTTCTATAACTTGAGATGAAGAGTAACTTACTTTTTGCTTAAAATATGTAGTAGTTTCGAAGTTGTCTCCAAAATGCATCGGAATAAAAACCTTCGGGTTTAATTCCTTAATGAAATATTCTCCTCCAATATAAAAGCTGTCTTTAAGACGAGGATCAACTGGAAAAAATGCTATATCAATACTTTCACCTTTAATTTTACTTATTTCATCCTTAAAGGATTTTTCCATAAGTAGCTTTTCATCTTCGCTATCATCATCCCAATGCCACCAGTTCAAATCACCTGCAAAGAAAATAGTCTTACTATCAACTTTGACTAAAAAAGATAACCCTAGGTCCGTCGAGCCAAAGGACTTAATAGTTATACCATGTATATTTAGCAATTCGTATGGGTTCATTATATAAGTATTGAGAGAAGACTTGGCTTTAATATCACTACTTAAGATGTATGAGATATCTGGTTGTCTTTTAGACCATTGAAAGATTTCTGGATTAAAGTGGTCATCATGTCCGTGACTTGAAAAGATAATGTTTTTTTTATTGCTTAAATTAATATTGCCTTTATAATAATCAAAAACTAGAAAGTAATCATCAGTTTCAACAGAAAAACCACTATGATAAATATACTCGATTTTCATAAATATCACCTCCGATTAATATTATAAGTAAATTATAACTTAAAAAATACAATATTCAAAATATCTACAAGTATCGTACAATATGAGAAATTATATGTAAATAAATATTCATTTTGCAAGTATTTTCATATAGAATAAGGTTAAAGTCATAATTCAAACTAATTAGCTATCATATGTTAAGGGAGAAGTGGAGAATGAGGTTATTAATACATGAGATTTAAGAAATGAGGATTTTCAAAGGCTGTTTCCTGCTCCATTAGGTGAGGCGATAGTTATTTCAAAGGATGAAGCCATTTAAGGAAATTAAACACTTAGCTGAACTTCCATTAGGTTCTAAAGGAAGGATAGTATGCAGATGCGAACAGATACTTGAAGAAGAAATAGTTGACGCATTACACAGAGGAATAAAAGTCAAGACTGTTGATGGTGTAAAACGAAGGACTAGGGCAACTATGGGATGGTGTCAAGGAGATTTTTGTAAATCGAGAGTTATTGAAATAATAGTGGTGTAAATAGAGTTCAAAAATCCGAGTTACTAGACTATTTTAAAAGTCTTGATTAGACATAGTGCCTAATCAAGACTTTTTATTCAATAATTATCTAGGAATCAACCTTATTTCCATCCAATCAAACCCTATCCAGTCACTTTCGCCTGTATTTGAAGTGTTTACGATCTGTACAGTGTTATTTCTTGCTAATCTAGGAATGTTAAAGGTCAATTCTCTCCAATTTGTAAACATCTGTCCAGCAGGGCGTCCATGTGGTAGCTGTAGACGTCCTCTATGAACAACAGAACCATTTATTGATATTGTAGCAGAGTAATTACGTTCAGGTACTGCAGAATGGTCATCTAATACAGCACGTATTACTAGCTGAGCTCTAAAATTACCAGGTACAAGCAAAAATGGTTGTATCGAAAAAGTCCAACGACCTGTATTTCCAGTGTAGAGTATATCTGCATTACCACTTGGATTACCATAGTTTGGGAAACCGGTAAGCTCTTTAAATACTGTAATTCTGATTACCTCGGGTCTATTACTTAATATTGGCTGAAGCTGATTTACACTTGGAGAATAAAATGAGTATTGCATATCTGTTTGTGAGTATTCTGGTGTATGCTCATACCCATTATAATAATCAGGATGATAAGGATAATTATAATAAGGATACATTAATATACTACCTCCTTTACTTAATCTCACTATATGATATGTGATTGTAATATACCATGACACCTAAATGCTAATGATTTGTAAGTAAAGTTTAAAAGAAAAAAGAACATTGGTTGACTATATTAAGTTAAGAAGGAATTGCACAGGTGATGTAAATGTAACATATCATTTTTTAATGATTTAGGATTCATCAGACCTATTATAAAATGATTGCCCTATATAGTAACTATAATAGCACTTGCATTTACTTCAAAGAAACCAAGGGCACCAAAGGCAAAGGGAGTTTCATATAATAAACTTTAGAGATAGCTAAATAAACAGTGTATTTTGGTGTGATTTTCAGTTTTTTTGAAGCCTAGAATAGATTAAGATTCTATTTTAGGCTTTTGCTGTTGTACATAAGCAAACACTTATTAAGTAATAAACAGAATTACCTTTACTATGATAATCAACATTAAATCAATGAAAACATATAATATTACAAACACTTCAGTATGAAGGGAGTATGGAACATGCAAATACATGTAGTACAAGCAGGACAAACCATATTTGGTATAGCTCAAGCATATAACACAACACCTCAAGAGATTATCATATCTAATGAAATAAGCAATCCAGATCAACTAGTAGTAGGGCAGGCTTTGGTGATTCCTATTGTTGGTAGCTTTTACTGGGTTCAACCTGGAGATAGTCTTTTCAGCATTGCAAGAAGATTTGGGATATCATATCAAACCCTTGCAAGGGTAAATAATATTTCAGTAGATCAACCTCTTCAAATTGGATTAAGGCTATATATTCCGCCACGGATAAGAAGAAGAGCAGAGACTAATGCCTATGTAGAACCAATTGGTGGAACAGTGAGCCCTAATCTAGAACAGTCTGCTAGAGAAGCAGCTCCTTTTTTAACTTTTTTAGCTCCTTTTAGCTACCAAATTCAAAGAGATGGAACCTTGCAAGCTCCGCCATTAAATAATTTTCCTCAAATTGCACAAGCAAATGGAGCTACCTTGATGATGGTAGTAACAAATCTAGAAGGAGGACGCTTTAGTGATGAACTAGGAAGGATAATTTTAACCAATGAAGATGTACAAAATAATCTACTAAATAATATAGTTAATACTGCAAATGAAGTAGGGTTTAGAGACATTCATTTTGATATGGAGTTTTTGCCTCCTGAAAATAGAGAAGATTATAACAGGTTTTTAAGAAAAGCAAAAGAAAGACTTTCACGTGAAGGATTTTTAATATCAACAGCACTGGCACCGAAAACTAGTGCACAGCAAGTAGGCGCTTGGTATGAGGCACATGATTATAGAGCTCATGGTGAGATTGTAGATTTTGTAGTACTAATGACATATGAGTGGGGATACAGTGGCGGTCCTCCAATGGCAGTATCACCTATTGGACCTGTTAGAAGTGTTGTAGAATATGCTTTATCTGAAATGCCAGCTAGTAAAATAATGCTTGGACAAAATCTTTATGGATATGACTGGACATTACCTTTTGTTCCGGGAGGACAATTTGCTAGGGCTATAAGTCCACAACAGGCTATTGATATAGCGAGAGTAAATAACGTGCCTATTAAATATGATTATACTGCACAAGCACCATTTTTTAATTATACTGATGCTAACGGAAGAGAGCATGAGGTATGGTTTGAAGATGCTAGGTCCATTCAAGCTAAATTTGATTTGATAACAGAATTGGGGCTTAGAGGAATTAGTTATTGGAAATTAGGACTTAGCTTCCCACAAAACTGGTTATTGTTAAGAGATAATTTCGTTATAGTGAAACGTTAATCTACAGTTTAAGTTTGTTACGGGTAGATAAATACCTTATATAAAATATGAAGATATTTCATTTTTACAGAATGTGTTTTTTCAGTACTAATTTTGCTTTTAATAGAGCAGTATCGACTTTTACAGAAATAAGAAAGATAATATATGAATTAAGTGAAATAATTAGCTATAGAAATTAATAAAACCCAGAAAAGAGCTAATGCATTAGAAAAAATGTAGATTCCAAGGTACACTAAAATTATTAAGTACATTGAAGAAGTATTTGAAGAAAAAGAAAGAGAAGATTTCTTTAGACTAATAAAAGTAAAGGATAAAAAACAAGTCACAGTTTTTTGTGGCTTATTTTTTTATACTTATATTCTTTAAGTACAAGGTAATATAGTTCATCTAATTAAAGAAACAAGGATTGTCTTCTATGGGAAAATTTTGATACAATGAATATATATAGGTGACATTTGATTTGGAATAATCTCAATGCTTCTAAAAAGGTTAAGAAATGAGTGTGAAATATATCTCAATAAGAATAGAAAGAGGAAAACTAGGGCAATGTGCACCACATCCCTTCGCTGGGAGCAAAGATCCCTCAGGAGGTCTATCTTCGGAGTCCAGCTTAAGGATGTCGCAAATACGAGAACGTTAGGAGACATATCGAAAGGGGAGAATAGATTATGATTGTAAGGTATTTCCTTTCATTAGTTATGATAGGAATGGGATACATGCTAATAAGGGAGAGTAAAAAGTTATCTAGTAATAGAGACTTGATTTCTAGGACAATAGAAGCTGCTGGATACATTATCTGTTGTCAATTATTTTTGCTTCTTTTTGAAGATATATTGCACGGCTATTTTAAATGGGAGTATGTATCCACTTTTTATTGGATAATTTTTATAACAACTATATCAATAATATTATTTTGTATAGTGTTTATCAAAGCAGATTTGCATACAAATGCTAGGTTTTTAATTTATTCATGTTCTTTGGAACAAATCATAAATACTATTGAGTCAATTTTCAAGAAAAACGATATAAGTTTTGATAAAAAAGATTTTTTTGGTTGGGTAAATGAAGGGATTCAGTATACCATTTTAGACTCTGAGGGAGAAATTTTACTGTATGAGTCTAAGAATGGAGATTGCTATAAAATTGATATTAAGAAGTTTAGAAAATTAAAAAATAAAAAGTTAATTACTGATATTGACACAGCATCTGAAGAGTTAAGAGATAAAGCTATTATTGATAAAGTTAAGCAGAAAGAAAAAAACATGGTCTAATTATGATGTTCGTAGGGATTATTTTTGCGGTAGCATATATATGTATTGGAATATTCTATAGGTAAGAAAAAGTCTGTTGCCTCAGTACGATTGCCTAACAATATATTTTCGCAAGGATGCAGTCGGACTGAGCCCTAGGGCGATGTGTACCACATTCCTTTATCGAGAGCAAAGCTCCACTTTGGGGAATGTTTCTGAGATCCAGCTCAGGGACGTCGCAAATATGGGATCTTAGATGATATTATTATTCCTATTTAACATACTGCTAGGGAACGGCTACCGTGGGTTTCTGTTAAGAAAGGAGCTTTATTATGCTAGGATTACCAACATAATATTCTGAGGAAGGAAATTGTATGAAAAATCTATTGTTTTTATGTGGACCCAACGGGATAGGAAAAACCACAATATCTAAGGAAATAGTTAGGCAGTTGCCTAACACTGCTTATGTTGATTCTGAACCACAACCCTTCACCAGGAGCCAAGCACTGCCAAGAGGTCTAGCTATAGGGTCCGATTCATGGACGTCACAAATTGGGGGTGTTAAATGAGGACAATGATGTGGAGAATGAAAGTATCTGAAATTAAATATGAAAATTTAACTAATGATGTATAGATAAAATACTCTTTGAAGACATTTCAGATGATGGAATGGATGGAGATTGAATCCTTGTTTTTGGCAGTAGTAAACTATTCAATTTAAAAGATAATCCACCGTTCATTGTGAGGTTATCATACTTAGTTATAAAAACTGTAATTGAATATTCGATAAATAAATGCTATGATAAATGTGGTCATTATAGATTTATTATCAAAGAAAATGAGAAAAATCACAAGAAAAGAGGTGTAAAATGACTGTTACACTTGTAGATTATCTAAATCAACTTATTTCTAATCCAACCCTTATAATTACAACCTTATTAACCTTAGGAGTTATATTAGTTAATGGTTGGACAGATGCTCCAAATGCTATTGCTACCTGTGTATCTACACGTTCCATGACTCCACGTGGAGCTATTATATTGGCAGCTGTCTTTAACTTTCTTGGTGTTTTATTTATGACAATGTTTAATGCGACAGTAGCACAGACTATTTATAAGATGGTTGACTTTGGAGGAGACCCTTATGATGCACTAGTAGCACTTTGTGCTGCACTTTTTGCCATTGTGCTATGGGCTACAGCAGCTTGGTGGTTTGGAATTCCAACTAGTGAGAGTCATGCATTGATTGCTGGCATATCTGGTGCAGCTATTGCACTTCAAGGAGGAATAAGCGGAATTAATCCTGATGAATGGATTAAGGTCCTTTATGGAATAGTGCTTTCAACTTTGATGGGTTTCGTACTAGGTGCTTTAGTTGTAAAAGCAATTGAGTTAATTTTTAAGAGCTTTGATAGAAGAAAAACTTTTTCATTCTTCAAAAATGCTCAGATTATGGCTAGTGCAGGCATGGCATTTATGCATGGAGCACAGGATGGACAGAAATTCATGGGAGTATTTATGCTAAGTGCATTTTTAGCTCAAGGGCAAGCATCGGTGATAGAGTTTGTTATTCCAATCTGGTTGATTATTCTTTGCTCTGCAGTAATGGCTTTAGGTACTTCCATAGGTGGTTATCGTATTATTAAGGCAGTGGGTATGGATATGGTTAAGCTTAGCACATACCAAGGCTTTTCTGCTGATTTAGCAGCAGTTATTTCTTTGTTCACAGCATCAATTTTCGGGCTACCTGTTAGCACAACTCATACAAAGACAACAGCTATTATGGGAGTAGGTGCTGCAAAGCGTGTATCATCTGTAAACTGGGGTATAGTAGGTGAAATGGTGTTAGCATGGATATTAACCTTCCCAGGATGCGGACTAATAGGCTTTTTCATGGCTATGCTATTTATGAGAATATTTTAATATAAAATATTAATGAAAAGAGGTAGAATATGGCTCGTAAAAAGGATGTTAATTATTTTGATACTTTTGTGGAATTAGCAGAGTATTCTTGTCAAGCTGCAAATTTATTAAACGAAATCGTAAACAACTTTAAAGCAGATGAGCTACAGCAAAGAATGAAAGAAATGCATACTATAGAACATAGTGGAGATGAAGCTAGGCATGTGATGATAAAAAGGCTTGCAAAAGAGTTCATCACTCCAATAGAGCGTGAGGATATTATGGCTATGGCAGATTCTATAGATGAAGTAACAGATACTATTGAAGATGTTTTAATGTGTATGTATATGTATAATGTTTCATATGTGCGCGAAGATGCATTGAGGATGACAGAAATCGTTGTAAAGTGTTGTGATGCTCTTAAACAAATGTTGAGTGAGTTCCATAATTTCAGAAAGTCTCAGACATTACATAATCTAGTTGTGGAAATCAATAATTTTGAGGAAGAAGCAGACAAACTGTTTATGGAAGCAATAAGAAATCTGTATGTAACATGCAAGGATGTTTTAGAAATTACAGCATGGGATAAAATCTACAACTATTTAGAAAAATGTTGCGATGTATGCGAAAATGTTTCTAGTGTAGTAGAAAGTGTGATAATGAAGAATTCATAATATATTTAAAAGCACAGAGTATAGACGATAATAATCTTGTACTCTGTGCTTTTTATATTCCATATAAAATATTATAGGTCGATTTTTTTATTTTCCATTAAGAATTTTGCTGATATTCCTGGCTCTGTCATATGTATTGGGTCTAATACAGCATCTAGCTCTGATTCATTTAAAATATTATTTTCTAATATAATATTTCTTATAGGTTTACCAGTACTCATTGCTAATTTTGCAATTTCTGCAGCTTTTTTATATCCTATATGTGGACAAATAGCAGTGACAATTCCAATACTATTTTCAACTAAGTCTCTACATCTTTCCTTGTTTGCAGTAATTCCCTTAATACAATTTTCAGTGAGTGTGTTTATTCCGTTAGCTAGCATTTCTATAGATTGGAACAGATTGAAGAAAATTAATGGTTCAAAAGCATTTAACTCTAATTGTCCTGCTTCTGCAGCCATAGTTATTGCAACGTCATTACCTATAATCTTAAATGCTACTTGACTCATAACCTCTGGAATAACAGGATTAACCTTGCCTGGCATTATGGAAGAACCATTTTGTTTTGGTGGAAGATTAATTTCACCAAAGCCAGTTCTTGGTCCAGATGACATAAGCCTAAGGTCATTTGAAATTTTAGATAAGCTAACAGCACATGTTTTAATAGCAGAGGAAACAGATACAAAGCAATCTAAGTTTTGTGTTGAATCTACTAAGTCTTCTGCTTGGTGAAAATCAAAGCCAGTGACTAAACTAAGGTTAGGTACTACTCTGTCAAAATACTCATCATCAGCATTTACACCTGTACCTATTGCAGTTCCACCCATATTTACAACTTTAAGTTCTTCTTGAACCTTAGTAATTCTAGCTATATCTCTTTTTATTACAGAACTATAAGCTTTAAATTCTTGACCTAATCTAATAGGTACAGCATCTTGCATTTGGGTTCTTCCCATTTTAATTACGTCATTAAATTCTAATGATTTTTCTAAAAGTGCAGCATGTAACTTTTCTAACTCTCTAATAACCTTAGGAAGTAGCTTTAAAATAGTAATTTTACCTGCAGTAGGAATAACATCGTTTGTAGATTGTCCCATATTCACATGGTCATTTGGATGAACAAAATCATATGCTCCTTTTTCTCCACCTAACATTTCGTTAGCTCTGTTAGCAACAACCTCATTTATATTCATATTAGCAGAAGTACCTGCTCCACCTTGAATAGGGTCAACAATAAACTCATCATGAAGATTTCCTACAAGTATTTCATCGCATGCTTGAACAATTGCACTTTCAATCTTTTTAGTTAGCAATCCAACTTCTCTATTTGTTATTGCAGATGCTTTTTTTACAAGAGCAAGACTATTTATGAATTCTTCATGCATTCTAGTACCAGTTATATTAAAGTTCTCAGCTGCTCTTAAGGTTTGGACACCGTAATATGCATCTATAGGAACTTGTTTCGTACCTATAGAATCGCTTTCTTCTCTAAAATTGGTGAAACTGTCTGTTATACTCATATTATTTATCCCCCTTATGGATGATTATTGTATTGAAACTTAGATAATAGATATTAGTTTAAAACAACATGACTAAACGTCCAGACCGAGAATACTCTACCTGAACTTAAAATTATAAGGCTTTAACTTTTTACTCATGTAGTTTAAAAAAACAACAAATATCACATGCAAACCAATTATAGCCCTTTTTAATAAAATAATCAACTAGATGTCGAACTATGTCTTAAAAAAATCTTACTGATGTTCATTTCATGGCAACATCTACTAATCGTTGAAATATAAAGAATATTTAATAAATTACGTTTTGTTCAAATTGTAAAGAAACTAGGTTGATTATTGGATTAATAACAGATAGTCTATCCTAGAAAACAATCTTTTTTGTCGATAAAGAAGGATTTTGAACTTACTCATAGAATATAGGAACATGAATATGAGTGAATCGTAGCATATAAAATCAAAATGAGGTGACAATATTGCGAGAAATAGATGTAAATATCATACAAAAGCTAGTAGCAGAGAAATGTATATCTTCTAATATTTTCATAGAAGAAGACATAATGAATGCTTTTAAAGAGGCTAAAGAAAAAGAAAGCTCCACCGTTGGAAATATGATATTGGATATGTTAATTAAGAATGCAGAAGTAGCCAAGGAAGAGGCTATACCTTTATGTCAGGATACAGGAATGGTGGTAGCCTTTGTAGAGGTTGGACAAGAAGTTCATTTTGTAAATGGAAATGTAACTGATGCCATAAATAAAGGTGTAATTGATGGTTATAGAGATGGTTACTTAAGAAAATCAGTTGTAGATGATCCACTTCTTAGAAATAATACTAAAAATAATTCGCCAGCAGTTATTTACTACAATATAGTGCCAGGAGATAAAGTTAAAATAGAGCTTATGTTCAAGGGCTTTGGCAGTGAGAACATGAGTCAAGTTAAAATGCTCAAGCCTTCAGATGGAGAAGAAGGAGTATTTGATTTTGTAATAAAGGCAGTTAAAGATGCAGGACCAAATCCTTGTCCACCTATTATAGTAGGGGTAGGCATAGGAGGTACTATGGATAAGGCTGCTAATTTAGCAAAATATTCATTAATTAGGCCGATTGGATCTAGGAACAAGTTAGAACATCTTGCAAGACTAGAAGAAAGACTACTAGAGAAAATAAATACATTAGGAATAGGTCCGCAGGGTTTAGGAGGAGTTACTACTGCATTAGACGTGCATATTGAGTCCTATCCTACACATATTGCTGGGCTTCCAGTAGCAGTAAATATTAACTGCCATTCTTCTAGACATAGTACCATAGTTTTATAATTATATTTAGACTAGAGGTGAAAAAAATGACTATAAAATCGATAAACACTCCACTAACTAAGGATGTGTTAGGAGAACTTAGAGCTGGTGATGTAGTCTCTCTAACAGGTACAATTTATACAGGAAGGGACGCTGCTCATAAACGCTTAATGGAAACAATAAAAAACAAGGAAGAACTTCCATTTGATATAAAAGATGCAGTGATTTTTTATGTTGGCCCGACTCCTGCAAAGCCTGGAAAGGTTATAGGTGCTGCTGGTCCTACAACTAGCTATAGAATGGATAGTATGACTGTTCCCCTACTAGAACTAGGATTATCGGGCATGATTGGAAAGGGATTAAGAAGTGATGAAGTTATTGAAGGCATGAAAAAGTATGGAGCAGTATACTTTGCAGCAGTAGGTGGTGCAGGTGCTTTAATAGCAAGCTCTGTTAAGGAATCAGAAGTAGTAGCCTATGATGATTTAGGTACAGAGGCCATCAGAAAATTAAGAGTGGAAAATATGCCTTTAATAGTATGTATAGATACTTACGGAAACAATCTATATGAAAATAACAAATAGGAGAGGATAAGGTTCATGAAAGATTATAATGAATTGTCATTACAAATGCATAGAGAAAACAAAGGTAAAGTTAGTATTAAAAGTAAGGTTAAAGTTGAAAATAAAGATGATTTATCTATGGCATATACACCAGGGGTAGCTCAGCCATGTAAAGAAATAGCGAAGTGTAAAGACAAGGTATATGAATATACATTTAAAGGGAATTCAGTTGCTGTAGTAAGTGATGGTACAGCAGTGTTGGGATTAGGAGATATAGGACCATATGGTGCTATTCCAGTAATGGAAGGGAAGTCAATATTATTTAAAAATTATGCAGATGTAGATGCATTTCCTATATGTTTAAATACTACAGACATAGAAGAAATAATTAGAACAGTAAAACTATTAGAGCCTGTGTTTGGAGGTATAAATTTAGAAGACATAGCTGCACCAAAATGCTTTGAAATAGAAAGAAGATTAGATGAAGAGCTAGATATACCAGTTTTCCATGATGATCAGCATGGAACTGCTATAGTAGTATTAGCAGGACTTATAAATGGATTAAAATTAGCAGAAAAAAAATTTAAAGACTTAGAAGTTGTAATAAATGGAGCTGGGGCAGCAGGTGTTGCAATAGCAAAACTTCTACTAAGTGCTGGTGTAAAGGATGTAATCCTATGTGATACAAAAGGAGCCATATCTAAAGATAGGCAGGACTTAAATCCAATTAAAAAGGAAATGGCTGAAATAACAAACAGAAGTTCACAAAATGGTGAATTAAAGGATGTTATAGTTGGTAAGAATGTTTTTATTGGGGTGTCTTCAGCTAACTGCTTAACTAAAGACATGGTTAGAACAATGGGCGACAAACCAATGATTTTTGCTATGGCAAATCCGATACCAGAGATTATGCCAGATGATGCTAAGGAAGCAGGAGCCTTTATAGTAGGAACAGGAAGATCTGATTTTGCTAATCAAATAAATAATGTTCTAGCATTCCCAGGTATATTCAGAGGTGCTTTAGATGTAAGGGCTAGTAGAATAACTGAGAATATGAAAATTCAAGCAGCATATGGAATTGCAAATGTAGTTAAAGAAGATGAGCTAAGCGTAGATATGATAATACCAAGCCCATTTAATAAGGAAGTAGCTGTGGCAGTTGCAGAAGCAGTTAAGAAAGCAGCTATTGAAGATGGTGTAGCTAGAATATAGTTTTACAGAGAAAGCCTTGACTAGACTGAAAGCCTAATCAGGGCTTTTATGTTATAGTTCTCTATATAGAAGAGAATAAAATTGTTCATAAATGTAATTTTTGCTGAAAGAAATTATTATAAAATACATGCTAAGAGGCAGATACTATAAGTTAAAAGGGAGGAAGATTTTTATGTCACGGAAAGCATTTAATGCTAAGGATGCAGTAGCCGTTGGTCCATACTCACATGCAGTAGAATCAGGAGATACAGTTTATTTTTCAGGACAAACTCCTATAGACTCAAATACAGGCAAGCTCGTAGAAGGTAGTATTACGGAGCAAACTGAGCAGTGCTTTAAAAATCTGTTTAGCGTACTTGAAGCTGCAGGGCTTACCCCTGATGATGTGGTTAAGGTAAATGTATTTCTTACAAATATGGATAACTTTTCTGCAATGAACCAGGTATATGAAAGACAATTTTCAAGCCCATATCCTGCAAGAACTACAATAGGAGTTGCGTCGTTGCCATTAGGAGCACAGGTTGAAATAGAAATGATTGCTAGGAAAAAGTAGATATTTTTATACAGACAAAGCAGATATATTCATGGTGGTACTATACGAGAGAAGCAAGAGATAGAACTGTAGGCTGAAGAATTGACTATTTTATAGTGACTGAAAGATTAAAGGACAAACTGATAGATGCACAGGTCCATTATGATATTATGGACAGTGAACATTGTCAGGTAGTACTTGAAATTATGTAAATAAGTGACAGGAGAGTGTACTCTTGTCACTTATTTATTAATCTTACTATTTGTAAAACACGTGTCCACCGATACGTGTTACATATGTCTTGTTATTTATAATCCATTTACCTGCTGCTTTATCTGGATTGAAAAAGTAAGTTGAAGCTCCTACTGGCTTAACACCATTTAGAGCATCTTTTGCTACTTGTATACTTTCTTCCGATGGGCTATTGTAGATAGTTCCATCTTCTACTGGGCTAAATTGAGGAATACCTTTATAGTATTCGAATATTACGCCCTTTATCGTGTTAGGGAAATCACTTGAAGCCACTCTGTTTAGGACAACATTTCCTACAGCTACTTTCCCTCTATATGGCTCCCCACCAGCTTCTGCATGGATAATACGAGAAAGCCAATATAAGTCTGTGTTACTGCTACCAGAGTTTGTCCCACGTGAAGCTGAAGTTCTATACAATAATGATTGAGTTTGTCTACCTGCAATTCCATCAATGAGTATCTTGTTAGCTTTTTGAAACTCAATAACTGCTTTTTCAGTTCTGGGACCGAAGATACCATCAACATTTCCAGCCCAGAAGCCTTTATTATTTAAAGTCTGTTGTAATTTAGATACTTCTGGCCCCCTGCTCCTAAACTTTAAAACTGTATAATTTTCAGTAGCAAAGACACTTGTTATGTTCAGTAAGATTAATACTATTACTAAAATTAATACTACAATTCCTCTTTTACGTATTTTCATTGAAAACACTCCTTCCTATTTTGCTTCCGAAGTTAGCTGACGGGTTCGGGATAGAAGGCTCCCTACTATGAGACTCATAGATTAACCCCTTTAATGGTTCCTCCGTACCTAAATATATAGGATTCAGCAAGCATAGTGTTTTGGGCATAAAGTTATTATATAGGTCCAAAAAAGTTATGTCAACCTTTATTCAAGATTAGAACAAATTACATATTAGGCCATATTAAACCACTATTAATAGGAGTAAGCGTTAATATATAAATAGATTGACAATGTAATTGGATATATGATTACTTTAAGACAAGAAGTTTATATTAGTAGGTTATTTTAGCTGAATTTTCTATTTGAAAGGAAGAAAAGAATTGGATTAAATCGTATGAGTATTAGCATACAGTTTTTTAGTAATTTAAGTCTATTTTGACTATGAAATTGTATTAAAATCATTTATAATATCTTAGGTAATGAGTTTAAATATATAAACTTAGAACAGCAAAAAAATTTTCTTTTATTAGATTAGGAGTTTAAAAAAATGAATAAACAATTTTTTGATTGGAAGGATCAAATCCTAGATAATGGCTTAAGGGTAGTCTCTATAAAAAAAGATACAGAGCTTTGTTCTATTCACTTAGGAATTGATGTAGGTGCTGTTAATGAAGAGGAGAATGAAAAGGGACTTTGTCATTTTATTGAGCATATGCTTTTTAAAGGAACCAAAACAAGAACTAATATTGATATAGATCAAGATTTAGAAGATAGGGCAGGTTCATATAATGCTTATACAACATATACATCTACTGTTTTTTCAATAACTGCACTTCTTCAGGAGTTAGAAAAATCCTTGGAGATATTATCAGATATGGTAATAAACTCTACTTTTCCTTCCAAAGAAATAGAAAAAGAAAGAGGAGTTATCCTAGCAGAGTTTAGAAGTGGTTATGATGATGTAGAGCATTATAGTTATAGTAGGGTAAATAGTGTAGGTTTCGAGAAAAGCCCACTAAGATATGATATATTAGGTAAAGAAAGTATCATTAAAAATGTTACTAGAGAAAAAATAGTATCTTTTTATGAACAGTACTATATTCCCAATAATACTGTAATAAGCATAGTGTCTTCATTAGCTCATGAGGAAGTTATTGAAATGGTTAAGAAGTATTTTAGTTTATGGAAAAGGAAAGTACTAAAAAAGAAAAAGATATTAACTGAAAAGAACCGAAGTATAGAGGTTATCTCATATAAAAAAGAGATAGAGCAGAATACCATTGTGTACCTATACACCTTTTATGACCTAACTAGAGATGAAGAACTTGCACTAGAGATTCTTAACCATAAGCTTGGTAAAAGCGCAAACTCCATTCTTTTTAGGGCTTTAAGAGAAGATAAAGGAATATCTTATGATGTTTATTCAGAAATAGATGTAACTGATTATATAAAAACCTTATATATTTATTGTTCTGCATCTGAGGATGATATTTTGGAGGCTAAAGAAACGATAGATAATTGTATTAAAAACATTGTAAACAAGCATATAGTCATAGATGAGAGAAACATAAGTCTAATGAAAAAAGCTATGAAAACTGGAATAGCATCAATTCTTGAGGACTCAGAAGGTTTGTGCAACTATGTACTCCACCAGATGCTAATGAATAGAAGGATAGATGGCTTTTCAGAGGATTTAGAGGCCTTAAATAATATAAAAGCAGAAGATGTATATAAAGTAGCTGGAAAAGTTTTAAATGGAGCTACTATTCACATGCTACTCAATAAAAGATAATGAAAATCCTAGGCTTTAACTACAATCAGATTATATAAAAATAGGTATATACTGTTAAATCTATAGTTCCATATGTGTGTTAGAATATATAAGGCTGGCATAGCCAGCCCAAATATTTATAGTTTTTTTGTAATTAATTCAGCTATCTGAACTGCATTTGTAGCAGCACCTTTTCTGATGTTGTCAGCAACTACCCAAAGATTCAATCCATTTTCAACACTAAAATCTCTCCTAATTCTACCAACATATACTTGATCTGTTCCATCTGCGGTTAAGGGCATTGGATAAATGTTATTTTTAACATCATCCTGGACTATAATTCCTTTGCTCTCATTTAGGATTTTAAATATATCATCTATTTCAAAGCTTCTTTCAAATTCAATATTTACAGAAGCACTATGGCAATTTTTTACTGGGACTCTAACAGTTGTGGTAGTTATTTTTAAAGTATAATCATTCAATATTTTTTTAGTTTCTTCAATCATCTTCCTTTCTTCCTTAGTATAGCCATTTTCCATGAAGATATCTATGTGAGGTAAGCAATTGTATGCAATAGGGTGAGGATACTTAGTATGTTCTAATCCCTTCATTCCATTTTCTAAATCATTAATACCTCCAACACCTGAACCAGATACTGCTTGATAAGTTGAACATACTACTCTCTTTATCTTATATGTGTCGTGAAGTGGTTTCAAAGGAACCACTACTTGAATTGTGGAACAATTAGGATTTGAAATAATTCCATTATGCCATGTTATATCTTGCGGGTTTACCTCAGGTATTATAAGAGGAACGTCCTTATCCATTCTCCATGCACTACTGTTATCTATTACAATAACTCCTTTTTCTTTTGCAATAGGAGCATATTTTTTGCTTATTTCACCACCAGCAGAGAAAAGTGCAATATCTATATCCCTATTAAATGAACTATTCTTTAATTCTTCTACAATATATTCTTTATTTTCATATTTTAATTTTTTGTTTCTAGATTTAGCAGAAGCATAAAGGTATAAATTATTTATTGGAAATTTTCTTTCTTCAAGTATTTTTAGAAATGCTCTACCCACCATACCAGTAGCACCTACAATAGCTACATTAAACTTTTTCAAGTATGAACCACCTCCAAAATAATTAGCATTATAATATAACGCTTATAAATCTAATTACACTTACTGTTCATGACTAATATATTGTATGTTTTTAGATTATAAAAGTTTTTTTAAAAATTAAATTAAAGAAAGGACTTATATAGTCCTATCATTTGCTTAATAAAGATTAATACTTTCCGAATCCGCCTCCGAATAAAAAGAATATTACTAATATTATTAGTATAATGAATATTAGACTATCCTCAGATTCACCACCTAATAATCCGCCAAATAGACCTTTGTTTTCTGTCATGCACCAAACCTCCTAATATAAAATTATATATGTTATATTATGCTGAAGTCTTTTTTTGGTGCAAATAATATTTTTAAAACACTTTTATATAAATGCCATTTATGTTATTATTTTAATAATAACCTTAAGGTACTAAGCATATCAATAAAGCTTAATTTTATATGAACTTATAGTAAGGGAGGAAAAGAGATGGAACAGCTAAAGAAAAAGATATTAGAAGAAGGTAGTGTAGAAGAAGGGAATATTTTAAAGGTTGACAGTTTTCTAAATCATCAATTAGACATTAAGTTTCTAAATGAGGTAGGAAAAGAATTTAAAAGACTTTTTGATGATAGAAAGATAACAAAAATACTAACACTTGAAACATCAGGCATAGCTATAGCAAGTATTACTGCCCAGTATTTCAATGTTCCAGTAGTGTTTGCTAAGAAGATTGCAACAAAGAATCTTGATAAGGAAACTTATGAAAGTGATGTTTACTCATATACCAAGGGGAGAACCTATAAGATTAAGGTATCAAAAAAATATATTAAACCAGATGATCATATTCTTATTATTGATGATTTTTTAGCAAATGCACAGGCTGCATTAGGTCTTATGGATATTATTAATAAAGGTGGGGCTACTCTAGAGGGAATTGGTATAGTAATAGAAAAGGGCTTCCAAGATGGAGGAAAGCTCCTAAGAGAACAGGGTGTTAATCTAAAATCACTAGTAATTATAGATTCATTTGATGGAGATAAAGTAAAGTTTAGATAGAAAAAACCAGAGATTTTCTGGTTTTTTCTATTTCAATCAATTATTATACTATTATGAGTCTAGTTGATTTATTTATCTCAAAAGTAGTATAATATTTTTAGGTCTATGTAATAAATATTTAGTATTTGCTGGTTAGAATATGCTTTATATATTGCAAATAATAAGGCAGAAGGCAGGGGATATATTATGATGTTTTATTGGGAAAGACTTTTGATACCATATGAACAAGCTGTAGAAGAGCTTAAGGTCAAGTTTAAAGGAATAAGAAATGAGTATAGAAGATTAGATGAATACTCTCCTATTGAATTTGTCACGGGTAGAGTAAAAGCCATTTCAAGTATTATAGACAAAGCAAGAAGAAGAAATGTACCACTAGAAAGAGTAGAAGAAGAAATAGAGGATATTGCAGGAATACGTATAATGTGTCAACTAGTAGACGATATTGAAAAAGTAGTTCAGTTAATAAGAAGTAGAGATGGTAAGGATTTGAAAATTGTAGAAGAAAGAGACTACATAACTAATATTAAAGAAAGTGGATATAGGAGTTATCATATTATTATCAAATATATGGTGCATACTGTATTTGGTGAAAAGGAGATACTAGCTGAGATTCAAATTAGAACATTGGCTATGAACTTTTGGGCGACTATAGAGCATTCATTGAATTACAAATTCTCTAGAAAAATACCAGAGGATGTAAAGGAAAGATTGAAAAATGCGGCTGAGGCAGCATTTTTACTTGATCAAGAAATGTCAGAAATTAAGGATGAAATTACAGATGCTCAAGAAATCTTTCAGTTAAAATCATCACTAATTGTTGATATACTGAAAAAAATTCAAAATCTATATTTCACTGGTAAGATTAAGGAAATTGAGGGGATTCAAGAGAGATTTCTTGTACTTCAAGAACATGGTAGTGTATCTGAATTAAGAAAGTTTAGCAAGGAACTAGATGAAATGCTTTAATTGAAAATTAACTTTCCATGGCTTGATTAATTTTTTGCTAATAGGGTAATATATTTGCAAAATATAATATGTGTTGGGGGAATAGCCATGGATAGAATAGAAAAGAATCTTAAGTATTTCTTAGATAAGTATGGAGATATATACGAAGCATATGAGAATTATGGACAAAAGGTACATAATGATGGAGGGCCTCTTGATGAGAAGACTCGTTGGCTAATCAAAGTAGCAATCTCAGCTGCATGTAAACATCACTATTCTGTAAGAACCCATATTAGAAAAGCTCTGAAAAGTGGATGTACAAGGGACGAAATCGAGCATGCACTTATGTTAGTAGCACCAACAGCAGGTTTTCCTGCATTTATGGAAGCACTTATGTGTTTAAGAGAAGAGCTTGATGAGAATGGATTATAACAATAACGGCTATGAATAGCCGTCATTGTTATGATCCATAAAAAATCTATCTTGCAATCCTTATAATCAAGAGCTTTCCATTGATGAGTTTCAAGAGAAGTTTTTTTGAGTTTTATGCTTTCATAAAAATTTTTATTTTATAACTATTTACCAATATTATTCTTTATATTCATAGCAAATTCTCTAGCATATTTTTCGATATTTAGCAGTTCTAGAATAGCCCCTTTGTCATTAGCAGTAGCCATAAGAGAGAAGTAAGGTGGTAGTCTAAAGGTTTTATTTATATTTAGTGCACTGATTAATTGCTTAGCAACTGAATCGCCGCCTGAATTTCCTGAAACAATGATACTATAAAAATATTTATTATAAAACTTAGTTTTTCTAAATAGTGCTGTTAATCTGTTGATTACAGCAGAAAGATTTGCAGAGATTGCATCATTATAGTTAGGGCAAATCCAAATAACTATATCTGATTCAAGTATAGCTGGATAGACTTCTTCAACCATAATCCCTCCATAAAAACAGCTAGTTTGCTGTCCATAATGTTTGCATATCTTATAAGGACAACCGATACAATCCTTAACTGTACCATTTTCTATATTTATCTCTCTTATTGCATAGTTTTTTAAGTTCCCTTTAACCATATCCCAAAGCATTAATGAATTTGAAGTAGCCCTATTGCTAGCATGAAGAACTAGGATATTTGGATTCTCAAGAAGTAGAGGTCTATACTTTCTTAATCTATTACCTAGGTCCTTACAGCTTTCAATGCACACATCTATTAAAGGCTTATTAGATATCTTCTGCATAGTCAAGAAGTTTCTTAAGGAGCCCGTTGCTTCTACTAAAGGCCTCCCAGGAAAACTTAGCCCAAGCTGGTTAGTCAAGAAAATAACATTTTGTGCAACAGTTTTAGTAAACAACTCAGTATTACTATGCACTAAAACTCCTCCTATAGAGCCAGATAATCCATGCCTTCCTCTATTAAATATTTCTGTAAGTATTTTGTCTAAACCTAAGCTTATACCTGCATTGTTAAGTTCCACTGCAAAAATAATTTTCTTATTTCTTAGGTCAGGAATATTACGTTCATCTTTAATAATAATTGAATTCCAGCCTTCAGTGACTGCATCAATCATCTTAGCAAGAATATCTGAAGGCTTCTCAGGAACTACTAAATAGAGGTCGTTCATATAGTTTTCGCCAGCCTTTCAAAGGTTGCTTCTAATTTTTTATATAAAGATTGGGGAAGATTTAATCGTTCAAGCTCTGTACCCGAGGGGGTTAATCTATTCTTAGCTCCCATATATACTCCACCTATAAAAGTAGCACTATAATGCCAATTGCCCTTTATAGTATTTATTATAGATAGGGTGCCAGAAGATAGAGCAGGTGCAATAAAGGGCTTATATCCTGCTTTTCTAACCTCTAGATTTGCCTTTAGTGTCTTTTCAGTCAGGTAATCAGATAGTTCATCATCATAGTTCTCTATGCTATTAGCTATGACTAGTCCCTGTCCATGTGGACCAAAGGCTCTACCTTCATTAATAAAAGATACTGTCTTAGGATTTTTAGAAGCATAATATGCTGCCCTAGCAGTCATTACACCAAGTCCATATCCTCTTATTTGTTCAGGTGCTAGCCCTTTATAGTCCATAATTCCTTGAGGGCTTTTATTACTTTCTATAAGTGCAACCTTACATAGCAGGTCTACAGGATCAGATACAACAGCGAATATTCCGTTGAAGTTATTTTCCCTTGCCATAAGAGCATATTGTTTAATGATTTTTGAATTGCTATCTAGTTGATAAAGTCTCACATCTCCAACATTTTCTCCTACCTTAGGTACATTCTTTGAAGCACAAAATACAAACATATGACAGTTAAACAACTCTTCTTCTGATATACCTCTTATAATAGGGTAATCTTCACCACAGAAGGGATCTAATATCTGGTTTGCCTCTAGCTCCCATCTAGTAACAGATTCTATTGATCTTGAATATATCCCAATTTCAGATATACAACTTCCGCCCAATAGACGAAGTCCAGTTAGAAGAGTTCCCCCAACATCTCCTAATCCAGCTAGGTTTATTTTCCACTTAACAGGAGGATCATGCTCTAATACACTTTTCCAGTTATGATAGCTTGTATTTATAGCCATAATCTTCCTAAAATTAATTTTAGAAAGTATCCAGTCTCTTATCTCATAATTCTTGTCTTCCGGGCTAGCTAATAAGCTTAAATCTTCTTTTGTTAAAAATAACAGCGAGTGATCGGAAATAGCGAAGCTTCTCCTCGAAGATTTAGGGTCTAAAGCTGTGAGAAAATATATTAAATCCTTTTCATTTAATGCTTCTATTGCTTCACTTTCAGAAATCTCATTAAATTCATCATATCTATTAAAAGAAAAAGCAACTTTATCCTTTATCTTATAGAAAAACATCAAACCCCTCCTTAATCTATTAAGATACTTTAAGGACATATATAATAATCGAACTTTAGATTTAAATCATAATTCTTAGAGAATGTAAGACAAAAATCCGTTAAGCAACTTGCACTGAAGTATATTCTTATCATCTCACTATATCCTTAATTCTATTTAACCGCAAAATGTCATTTTTCAAATATTCAGAAGGCTTAATATTTAAGTCATATTCTATAAACCTACCTAGCTCAGGACATCTAGGAGTTATGAATACTTCACCTAAATGTTTAAGAGTCAAATTTTTTTCCTCTTTTAATAAATATTCTCTCTCAATAGTTTGCAATATATCAATGGAATTTAGTATACAAGTTTCTGATAACTTAATAATAGATTCTTCAGAAGCATTTTTAATGAAATTAGGAAACATATAGGGCATTATTAAGTTGATAGAAGGAATCATGTATCTTTTGGGCTGATCTCCTGTTCGTACAGAATCTCCTCCCATAAAAGGATATAGCTGACTTTCATCAAACCATACTCTTAGGTTAGGAATAAAATATGCAGAGTCTACTTGAGTTTCGCTAGCATCAGCAAATTCTTTTCCTCTACCAGAAAGAATACCTACTATTGTCTTATCTACAGTTATGCCTTCTTGTTTAAGAAGAGGACCAATGGCTTTCATCCTATACCCCTTGTGAAGCAAATCATCAATCAATATCACAGCTCTATTGAAGGAACGCAGTAATTTAATCTGATTTTCTAAGCTCATATGATATCTAGAAGGTACAATGGTTGAGCTTTGTAAATCTGGTTCAAATTGCTTTTCAGTATGCATTGATTTAGTAACAGTATTAGGGACTATTGAGCCTTTTAATATAGAACCAAAGGGGACACACATTAAGGTTCCGAGGGTTTTAGGTTCTATTACTTTTACTGGGACATCGTTAGTTTTACAAATCTTGTGAATTAACTTTTTATGCAAAATTTCCATATCAAATGATAGTAATAAGTTGCCTGGATAAAGCTTAGTCAATGCTAATTGAAGCTTTTTTCTTGCTTTTCTTATTGAGTTTAAAACACTTTCATTGCTCTTAAAAGGGTCTTTAATTACAGTTTCGATATTAAGATATAAGGTGCAAGGGTTAGTCATGTTTACCTTATATATAGGCTTATCTTTTTCACAAAAAGGTACTAGCTGAAATCCTTGAAGTTCAAGTGTTTCATATAAATCCTTTGCCAAATACGAGCCTATACAGCTTTTAAAAACAGCATAAGTATAGTCTTCTGAAAGGCACAATGCAAGGGTTTCTGTAAGCAAGATTTGGTTTAAATTTTTGTATTTTGATGAATTATCAATATATATTCCATCTATTAACAAAACCCTACCTATAGCATCTTGTCTTAGATAATCAGATACTTCATGATTTCCGAATTCTCTAAAGAACATTCCTGATTTGATCCAATGAAACATAGAAAATCCTAGGATATTTCCGTTGTTACTATCTTTTACTAATATTATACGAGGACTAATCTTTGACTTTAAGCTAGATAACTTACTGAAGGCAATTTTATCATCATTAAAAAATACTTGGCATAGTTTTGATAACAGATCAGTGTCAATATGCTCAACTATTTTAATGTCAAGAGAAGTAGTTTGGAGTAATGTCTTATATTGAGGTTCTCTCCTATATACACCATATTCATAGATATATTTCTGTGCCAGAGGGTCTATAAGTTGAGAGATATCCCTGTCTTCATCTATATATGTTCTAATTTGAGTTGAACTTATGTCTTCATATTGAGGAGGAAGTGATAGCCTAATTATTTTTCCTCTAATGTTCTGAATTGCTTCCTCTAGCTTTTTATCATCATGTTCTGCAGAAACTATACTTCTTCTATCGAAGATAATATGAGGGAAGGTATGTATTGAATCCTCAGCTTGTTCATTTTTGTAGCTAGAAGCATTTAGTATTACATCACTTCCAACTACTATATGAATACTAGAGTTTGAAAAACACTCTTTCAATGCCTTCAAATCTCTATTATTTGCTATATTAATCTGAATATCCTCTGGAAACAGGTAGATTCCTAATTCATCGGCTATGGATATATTTATAATTTCACGTCTTAATAGATTTGGCTGAGTCATTTTAGACCATGAAAACTCATCAACAGCTAAATATACATCAAATCCTAGATTTCTTATTGCCAATGCTATCTCTTTGTGACTCAAAGAAAAGGGATCAAAAGTCCCTGGGAAAAATGCCACATTGGGATTATGCTTAATTTCAAAGCTCCCATAATAGAACACATAATCTGATATAAATCTATATACGTGATTTAATGCTGCTGAATTGTTTAAAAAAGCAAGCTTATCTTTATCAATTTCTACTAATAGAGTAAGTAGCTTCTTCAAAATAAGCTCGAAAATCTTTCCTTTTTCTTTTAATGGAAGTACAGGTGAACCAAGTATTTCCTTACCTATTACTCTAAAGGCTTCATGACTAATTTGATAGTCATAGTTAGCAAGTCCATTTAACAATATTCCCAGCATTTTTTTGAGTCTTTGCTGATTTTTTTCTATATCCTCATCAAATCTTTCCCTGTATTGTGGATAATTTTCTATGGCACTTCCTATGGTTCTGAGCAGTAGAAAAGTGACTTGAGGGCTAGATTGTTTAACTTTTTCGATAAAATCCTCGATTACTTCATCTAATTCTACAGGGTGCAAATATAAAAGCATCTTTCCCAAATAGGGAGGGATGTACTTGGTAAACTGAAAATCCTGCATTTCAAGAGCACGCAAAAGTTCAACACTTACGTCATTTCTCTCAACTAAACTAAGATGAGGGAAAAGCTTAAGTAATGCTTGACCAGCACGTGTCCTCACACTCTCAGTAGCACTTACTTTAATTAAGTTACAGTAATGCATGGCTGTATGAAGTCCATTTTCTCTTGGAAATTCCAGCCCAAGTTCAAGAAGAAAATCAATAGATATTTTCTTGATTACCCAGCTTGTAGCAGTTTTTAAATTCTTTAGAAAAGTATCTGAAACTCTTGCATGATCATCAAGGAAATAGCTCCTAAATAAGGCTTTAGTTTTATCCTCAAAACTTAGTACTTTAGATATTTTATATTTTAGAAAATTTATCGGAACAATATCTGGGTAATTAGCATTATCAGTTAGATTAATGATTATTTTATCAAAACCATTGTTGATTTGAGAAGAAAGATAATATATGCCTTCAAGGGCAGATAGTTCAATATCTAAGTTATAGCTATTACTCATTCTTTCAACAAATCCAAGTACCTTATGACACTCTAACTCTTTATATTTGCTAAAAGGTATATATTTTATAGTTTGAATTAGATAAAGAATAGCATCATCTTCAAGACTGTAAGCAGTATCATAATAGTTCAGCATTACATCGGTAAAGTTCCTTCCTTGATCTTCGCTACAGTGTTTAAAGAGTGATCCTATCATATCTTCTAAGCATAATCCTATCCATTTTCTGTGTGTTTCAATTATTTTATGGTCAGGACATAGGAATAAGCTAACATACTTAGCTAGAAGCATGCTACTAGTTATTTCTGGTGACTCTATATTTACATCATCAGGTACTTCTTTTCTATACACTTCATCGAATAGTGCTATGAATTTACCTATTAATTGTGCACATTGCTTTCTAACATCCTCTTCCTTGTGAGTTAAAAAGTCATAAAGAAAGTTAAGAGTAATTAGTTTTTGCCTTTGAGTTAAAAAAGTAGAGTATTCTTCGAAAATATTAATATAACCTCGAAGTTTTTTCCAGTCAGTTTCGCTTGCAGCCATTTCCAGAATAGTATTTAATGAAGTTTCGTTTCTAAATATATTCATCACATGAATGTTATGCTCAATAGCTTTGTATTTAATATTATCTATTATTTCTTTTCCCTGCATAAGTGAAACGTGCTTCTTACTTTTGCTAGTCAACTTAACTCCATCTAAGTCAACATTTACTCCGGCATCAATTATAAAGTTTTCAAAATCCTTAAGCTTCGAATATACTCTTTTGTATCTTTTTTCTTTTTTCAAATCCACATTATCTAGCTTGTTCAATATAATATCAAAGGATTCCTCAAGTGAATAGATATGCATGATTCTACTACCATCAGGTAATTCTTTATTCTTAACTCTAAAGTCTGAATATATCAAAACGAGAGATTCAATTGGTAGATTTTCTAGCTCTAAATCCCATGTAGAATGATAGGTAGCTATATGTCCTATGTAGGGTAAATTGTGTTTCTTAAACCATACATCAGTGTAGTAATAGTGTAGATAAGGAACTCTTTGATATTCACTTCTGCTACAGCCAAATTTACCTATATCATGTCCTGCTGCTGCGCCAGATAATTTGCAAAGGTCAATTGGAAGACTTATCTCTTTAATCTGTCTACCTATGAATAGTGCTAAATAATGAACTCCACAAATATGGTCAAGAGTATTGTGGTTAGTGATTTCCTGATGGAGCTTCATCATTTCATAAACATAGAGATTATTAAATACATTTTTAAACTGTCTATATTCAGCTAAGCTTGCAGACTTTTTTTCTTCCTCAGAACTGAGAAAGATTAGAGGATATTTGCTTTGACAGGTACTTGTACTCATGTTTTTTTCAAACTCAAATACTACCCTAAGAGCCTTAAGATAGAAAATTATGACAGGGTTATATTTAGGGTCTACATCTATATCGATAGCATTAGGAAATGACTTATTTAGACTAAATTGATAGACATAATATAATAGGTTGTGGGGAGGCTTAGTACCGAATATTTGTATGAGAAGGTTTTCACAAAGGCTTAAAACAGCCTGACAACTAAAGTCTTTTTCTTTAATCATTTTCTCCAGATTATCTATGAAAGAATCCTTTAATATATTATCACTAACTATTTTTGCATCTAGTGAAAGTTCAGTCAAAAATTTTTCATTCATTAAGGCTCTTACTAATTTATTATGTAGTTTTTGAACCAATGACTTGATCATAAAAACCTCCTTTGACTAGAAATAATATTTACTGTGTTTCTTTATTTTACCATTGTTTAGAACTATAGTAAATAAGGCTGCTATTTTTTAAGCGTTATTATATATAAAATTACATAAGAATGACCTAGCGCTTGAAACATACAAGTACTAGGTCATCATATGAGCAACTTACAAGAAATAAGAGATTTTAGAAATCTGTTTACTCAACCTTTAATTCAAAATTTCCTACTCCCATATCAACTTCAATACTAGCTTTTGATACAGAGTTTTCGTAATTAGGGGAGATGTACCAGCCATTTTCTTTTTTCCAGTTTAAATCATTAAGGTTACTGTGTTTTAAGGCTCCATCCAGTTTGACTCTTACTCCTAAGTCTTTTGGAACAGAGATATTGATGTTTGTAGCTCCAGCATCAATATCTACTTTTAGATTTTCAACATTGTTTCCTAATAATAGGTTTATATCACCAGCACCAAAATCTAAGTCTAATTTATTTACTCTAAGGTCTCTAAAATCTATATTTCCATTAACTACACCAATGTCACCTTCTATATCCCAAAGCACCTTGTCAGAAAGAGTAAAATTACTTTTATATCCTTTGTTTCCTCTTAGATTAATTTTATTATTTTTTTCTCTTATAACAATTCTAGCTTTCTCACCACTATTAGAATAGTCAATACTATTATTAACATGTTGACTTTCTATATATCCATCAAGTAAGTTCATATCAGATGCAGAGTCAATTTCCAAATCAACTTCACCTAGTTCTAGATCAAGAGAAGCTTTTTTTGTTTTATCATCAAGCTGGTATGTTATATTTCTAGAAGATCTCTTATTGCTATTAGAATTAGAACTTGCATTGAAATCAGCATTGAGATCTATGTTTATGTTAGAGTTTTTACTTATATTTGTTTGATAGTCTTTATATTGCAAATAAAAACCATAAGCGATGACTATTACAAAAAAGCCAATCCATACTAGAGTTTTTATAGTTCTCTTATCGTTAAATACTATAGAAGCACCTGCTGCGATTAAGATTAGGGGCCACAAATCAAAGGCCACTTCAAGTATTGACCACCTGATTAGGTCTAGATTATAAAGCAGCAAAAATATGCCGATAAAAACCAGAATTCCTCCAAAAATAAAATTATTTCTTTTCATTGAAATTCCTCCCATTGACTATTATATATAAGCCAGCTAAAACAAGTATGATTCCACCAAAGTTAACAAAATCTAACCAGTATAAGAACTTCTTTGCAAAAATAAAAGTCCCTAATGCTATTAATCCAATTCCTAGGATCATATTGTTCTTTTCATCTCTGTTTGTAGGATTATTATCATAAGTATATTCAGAGGTATAACCTCCATCAAAAGTAGTTTCTTTTCTATTATAGTAGCTATAAGGAGCTTCTGGAATAATAATCATACAAACAATATATGCAATAATTCCAATTGCCTTGGTAAAGAACAATAAAACACAGACTAATCTTATAATTACAGGATCAACATCAAGGTAATCTGCTAGTCCTCCACAAACTCCTCCAATAACTTTATTTTCTTGCGAACGATAAAGCTGCCTACTCATTTGATTTCTCCTTTCCTTTATAAAATACTCTTATGCAGAAAATATTATTACCTAATATAGTATTAGTATTGATATAGATATAAGACGTAGAGTTATTGCAACATACTTCATTATATGATAAATAATTTTTAAACTCAGCAATTAAATGACACATAATTCTTTTTGGGGTAATAATAACTAGTATAAAGCTGTGTAATAGCGAAACAAGGGAGTTGAATAGCATATATAATTTAGTATTTTAAATATCTATAGTTTGTGATAGGCTATTATCATAGATATAATATCATTTATGGTGGTGATTCTGTGTTTACTATACTTTCATTAGTGTTTAGATATATTTTTATATTTTTAATCTATCTATTTATGATAATAATAATTAGAATGATTTATCTTGACATTAAAAGTATGGGTGGTGCTATAAGTGATGGAAGCTCATATCTAAAGCTATTGAATAGAAAAGATACATTACCTTTTAAAATAAAAGAAGTATATATACTAGGAGATGACGTCTCAATTGGAAGAGGAACTCAAAATGATATTATCTTAAGGGATCCATATATTTCAAAAAATCATGCTAGAATTATTCTTGATGAAGATGAATACTTTTTAGAAGATTTAGAAAGTGCTAATGGAACCTTAATAAATGATACAAGGGTATTAGATGTTGTGAAACTTAAAGATGGTGACAGAATTAAGTTTGGACAGGTAGAGTTCCTTTTCATAGAAGGAGAATAAGGAGTGTTTGCAATGACAAAGAAACTACTTGGGTTTAGGTCACCTCAGAGTCTTTTAATGATTATAAATATTTTGGCTCTATTGCTTTTAATGACTTTTAATACTGATGTTGATAAAATCATATTATATTCAGCACTAGCCTTAACAGTTGTTATTTTCTCATCTAGCATCGTATTGTATAAGATTTCCAGTGGAGATACGTATATTTTTTTAATAGTTACTATGCTTATTAGCATAGGGATTATTATGATTTATAGAATAAACCCTGCACTTGGATTTAAACAGGTTATTTGGTTTGGAATAGGAATCATTTTATTCTTCATATCCTATTTTGTCTTTAAAAGTATAAAGCGTTGGGATAAATTACTTTACCTGTATTTAGGTATGTCTTTAGTTTTATTCTTAGCTACCTTAATCCTTGGAACTAAAAATAAAGGAGCTATAAACTGGATAAAAATTTATGGTTTCAGCTTCCAACCTGCAGAGATGATTAAGATACTATTTATTTTCTCTTTGGCTTCATATTATGTAAACAAAGAAAAATACAATAACAGTCTAATTTTTTTAGCTGTCGTTTATGCACATATAGGCTTTTTATTTATTCAGAAGGATCTGGGAACTGCCTTGTTATTTTTCATGTTATTTATGTCAATTTTATACGTTTATGAGGAGGATAGAAGGCTAATATTCTATAACATTGTAGGTGCAATGGTCTTAGGTGTTTTCGGATACTTTATGTTTAACCATGTTAGAGTCAGAGTAGAGACATGGTTAAACCCGTGGACAGATATTGGAGGCAAAGGATATCAAATCACACAATCACTCTTCGCAATTGCATCAGGAGGGTTTTTCGGTACAGGAATTGGACTTGGACATCCAGAATTTATTCCAGAGGTTCATAACGACTTTATTTTTTCTGCAATATGTGAAGAGATGGGGATATTTACTGGTATAGCAGTGATTTTCCTTTTTATGATTATTGTATATAGAGGTGTAAAAATTGCTTTACAGCAACAACATCTATTCTATAGGATTATTGCTTTAGGTATAACCCTAATGTTTGGATATCAAGCTTTCATTATACTAGGAGGAGTTACTAAAATGATTCCCTTAACTGGTATTACTTTACCTTTTGTAAGCTATGGTGGGAGTTCTCTAGTATCAAGCTTTGTTGCTCTTGGGATTTTGCAGGTGACTTCTGAAGAAATTGATTTAGAACAGGAGGAAGAAGATGAACATAGAGTCCAAGAGGATAATTAGAATACTCATTTCTTTATGTGGGTTGTTCATAGCCTTAGTTTTATACATTAGCTATTTTCAAATATTTACAGCAGATAAGATTGTAACTAATAGCTACAACAAGCGACAATGGATGGATGAAGAAAATATACTAAGGGGAGAGATTACTGATAGAAAAGGAGCTGTATTAGTGCATAGCATAGATACAGATAAGGGACAGATAAGAGAATATAAATATGGTCCAATATATAGTCATATAATTGGGTACAGCTCTAGAGAATACGGTAAATCTGGAATAGAGTCCATATATAATAAAGAACTGCTAGATTTAAATGATTTAAATCCCATAGGAGAGCTGAAGAATATATTAACTGATGGAGAATCATTAGGTAACAATGTCGTCTTATCCGTAGAACATGATATTCAAAAGTATGCATATGAGCTACTTGGTAACAGGAAGGGTGCCATAGTATTGATGAGTCCAAAAACAGGGGAGATATATGCAATGGTAAGTAGCCCATCCTTTAACCCATCAAATTTAAAAGAAAATTGGGAAGATATAGTGTCAAATGAGGACAGTCCACTGCTCAATAGAGCTACTATGGGTTTGTATACCCCAGGCTCTATATTTAAATTGATTACAGCCACAGCAGCCATAGAAAATAGAGAAACAGATGGAACTTATAACTGCAAGGGCTCAATAAAATTAGATGGATATGTGCTTAGGGATTACGGGGGAATAGCACATGGAGAAGTGGATTTAAATGATGCTTTTTCAAAATCTTGTAATACAGCCTTTAGCCAGATAGGTCTTGAAATAGGTGATGACAAACTTAGAAAAGTAGCAGAGAGATATATGTTTAATAACAATATTCCATTTGATCTACGAACTGCTAAATCTGTTTTTCCAGAAAAAATTATTTCTAAACCAGAACTAGGGGCATCTGCCATAGGACAGGGGAGGTTACTTGTAACCCCTTTAAATATGGCAATGGCAGCTTCTGCCATAGGGAATCAAGGTGAAATGGTGAGACCAATTTTAGTTAAAGAGATAATTGATAGTAATAATAGAGTTCTAAAAAAGTATAGAACAGAGGTTATATCAAAAGTCACTACTCCTGAAATTGCAGAGCAGTTAAAATCAATGATGGTTGATGTAGTGGAAAAAGGTACAGGTAAAAATGCTAGAATAAGTAATATGCAAGTAGCAGGAAAGACGGGAACTGCAGAAAATGAAAGCGGTAAGGAACATGCTTGGTTTATTGGTTTTGCTCCAGCAGATGATCCTAAAGTTGCAGTAGCAGTCGTAATTGAAAGCAGTGGAAAAACTGGAGGAGTGGAAGCAGCTCCAATAGCTAGGGATTTGATGAAGAGAGCAATACAAATATTAAGTAAGTAATATTAGGGACATTTCGATTCTTTTCGATATGTCTCTTTAACTTTTTTGTCTTTAATTTTGTACTGAGAACTTTTCTATATGTTTTCTATTTTTAGCTTGTCCTTTCATTATCAATTTTATTAAATTTGTAGCAAAGGCATATCTTCTAAAATATATTAATAGTAGCAAAAGACAAGGGAGGTATGCTGTAATGGCTTATTCAAATAGGGAGCTATTTGCCAGAATTATAAAATGTGAAGCTGGTGGGGAAGGCGAAACAGGAATGAAGGCTGTAGCCACTGTAATAATGAATCGCGTTCATGTAGCAGATGGTGAGTATAGAAGAGTGTGTCAAGGTGACTTAAGAAAAGTAATAAATCAACAGGGTCAATTTGATTGCATGAGAAGCATAATTAGAGGTAGGACCAATCCCCAGACTATTTGGGCCACTCCACCAGAAGATATACACTATCAGATAGCTGACTGGGCTTTAGCAGGGAATAAATTATGGAATATAGGTAGGTCTTTATGGTATATGAATCCTTTTGTACCTACTTGTCCTCCAGAATTTCCATATAACGGTTCAGGTGCTTTTAATTCAAGAATAGGCGATCACTGTTTCTATGATCCAACAGCACTATATAGCAACACTTAAAATATAGGAGGGATTTTATGAGAAGACAACAAAATGATGACAATAATAGATATAATGTACCAGCTATGCCACCAGCAGTATCACCAATTACTCAACCAAATATGCCGCCAGTAGTGTCACCAATTAGGCAACCGAAGACGCCACCAGTGGTATCTCCGATTAGACAGCCAAACATGCCACCTGTGGTGTCACCTATTACTCAGCCTAATGTGCCTAAAATGTCACCATGTCCATTTGTTCCACCACCTGGAACAGCTTTTAATCCAGTAGGAGTACCACCATGGGCTGCTCAACCAGGTATGCCACCAACTAGTAGTCCATTTACACAGCCACCTGCTACATCTCCTACTACACCAAGAACACCAGCAGACCTTGAACGTGAACCTGGTCCTCCAGTTTTAACTAATGATGGGTATTTACAAGCACATTTAAAACAATATATAGGTTACCCAGTAAAGGTTGAGTTCATACTTGGTACAAATATGTTTATAGATAGAGAAGGCACCCTCATAGATGTAGGTATAGACCATATAGTTTTAAGAGAGACTAGAACAGATGATTTATTGTTTGCTGATTTTTATGCAATAAAATTTGTGACTATACTTTTATAAAAGATAATAAAAAAATAAAACATTTTTTGAAGATTAAATGAAAATTTAATCTTCTTTTTTGGATTTTTGGACATTATAAAATATATAGATAACTAATATTAAGAGGAAGATAATATGAAAAATTTTGAGCTATATTATGGTGAAGCTTTTAGGAGTGTACTAAAGGCAGTAAACCCGTTTAAAAAGAAAGTTATAAAAACTGAAGCAAAGGTTCATCAGTTTATTAATGTTCATGCCCTTAACATACTTAAAGCAAATGCTTATATTATGGAGTTCAATGAGTTTAAAAGACATATAGAAATTATAAATAAAGGGGCTGTATGGGCTGACCAGGACTTTAAGAGCATAAATCATTTCTACAATCCAACAAAGAAAAAGGGGTTGTACGGGCACGGAAATGCTTTAAAGTTGACACAAAAATACTATAAAATTGTTATAGATAGCTTTAAAGAAAATGACATTGAAAAATCTATGTTCTATCTAGGAGCAGCAGTGCATATAATACAAGATCTGACTATTCCTCAGCATGTAAATATAAGATTATTAGATAATCATAGGCAGTATGAAAACTTCGTAAAGACAGCTTATGATAAAGTTAAAGATTTTGGAACTTTAGATAAGCCTATAGTATTTGATGAGATTGAAGACTTTGTAAGATTCAATACTAAAGTAGCACTGAGGATTTACAAGCAATTTAAAAAAATCAAAGATGACAATCTAAGGTTTTATAAAACAACAAGATGTTCACTTCCCCTTGCTCAAAGAACTACGGCAGGGTGCTTAATTATGTTTTTAAGGAAAGTAAATAGTATTGACTTAAAGTGAAACATTAACTATAAAAATGCCATTTAATCAGATTTTCTAATCTTAATCTATAACATTAACTTTAAATATATAAACTAATGTGGAAAAAAATCCAGAAAAAGTGTAGAATGTATATGTATAAAATGGGAGGGATAGTAATGGGAAATAATTCAAGAAAGCCAAAGGAAAGAAAGGACATTGACCAAAAATATTTATGGAATCTGGAATCATTGTACGTAAGCGATGAAGCCTGGGAAGAGGACTTTAAAAAGGCTAAGGAGCTTTCGAAAAAAGTAAAGGAGTATCAAGGAAGAATTGGTGATAGTAGTGAAATATTACTTGAAATTCTAATCCTGCAAGATGAATTATTTAGAGTAGTTGATAACATATATACATATGCAAAGATGAAGCAGGATGAGGATACTAGAAATAGCACATATCAGGCTTTAACTGACAGAGCTTCAGGATTAATGGTAGAAGCTGGAGAAAGTGCATCATTTATAGTGCCAGAGCTTCTTATGATAGATGAAGAAAAAATAAATACGTATTTGGATGAAAGAAAAGAATTACAAATTTATACTCATTATTTGCATAATATTTTAAGAAATAAAGAACATACTCTTTCGCCAAGAGAAGAAGCAATAATAGCTCAAACCGGTGATATTGCTTCAGCTTCAGAGAATACTTTCGGTATGCTTAACAATGCTGATATAAAATTTCCAACAATAAAAGATGAGAATGGGAATGAAGTTGAAATTACTCACGGAAGCTATATACCTTTGATGGAGAGTAAGGATAGAAGAGTAAGGCATGATGCTTTCAGAGGTCTTTACGATACATATTACAATTATAAAAATACTTTTGCATCAACCTTAAGTGGAAATGTAAAGAAAAATATATTATACTCAAAGCTTAGAAAATATAGTAGTGCTCTAGAAGCATCACTTAATCAACATAATATCCCAACAGAAGTTTATTATAATCTAATTAAAACTGTAGGAGATAATCTTAGTTCATTACATAAATATGTAGCTTTAAGAAAGAGAGCACTAGGTTTAGATGAGCTTCATATGTATGATTTATACACTCCTATAGTAAAAGACATAGATATGAAGATACCTTATGAAGAAGGAGAGCAATTAGTACTAAAAGGTCTAACTAAACTAGGAGACGAATATATTAATATAGTTAATGAAGGTCTTAAGTCTAGGTGGGTAGACGTATATGAAAATAGAGGAAAGAGAAGTGGGGCATATTCATGGGGAACATATGATTCTAACCCATTTATACTTCTAAATTATCAGGATACATTGGATAATGTGTTTACATTAGCTCATGAGCTAGGTCATTCACTTCATAGTTACTATTCGAGGAAAAATCAACCTTATGTATATGGAGGCTATAGTATCTTTTTAGCTGAAGTTGCATCTACAACTAATGAAGCTTTACTTATGGATTATATGCTTAAAAATGTAAAATCTAAAGAAGAGGAACTATATCTTCTTAATCATTATCTTGAGCAATTTAGAGGTACTGTTTATCGTCAAACAATGTTTGCTGAATTCGAGCTTGCTATACATGAGCATGTAGAGAAAGGTGAATCCTTAACTGCAGATTGGTTATGTGAGACTTACAAAGCACTAAATGTAAAATATTATGGGCCAGATATTATAGTAGATGACCATATAGCAATAGAATGGGCAAGAATTCCTCATTTCTATTATAATTTTTATGTTTTCCAATATGCTACTGGTTTTTCGGCAGCAACTGCATTTTCTCAGAAAATATTAAATGAAGGTGAAGAAGCTCTAGAAAAATACATTGGATTTTTGAAGAGTGGAAGCTCTGACTATCCAATAAACGTGCTAAAGAAGGCAGGAGTTGACATGACTACACCTGAGCCAATTGAAAAAGCGCTTAAGTTTTTTGGAGAACTTGTAGATAAAATGGAAAAGCTCATTTAATCAGAGTGCCCAAACATGTATTTAGTATAATTCGTTTATACAGTAGCTTAGTAATCAAGGCTTTCTCAAAGTATTGAGGAAGCCTTTGCTATTGATTTAATCTGAAATAAATATTAAAATAATGTACATAGGAGAGTAATTAGAAGATGAAGCTGAACCAAATTATCGTCTATATAATTTTTGCCATATTGATACTAGGAGCATTTTTACCAGTTGTATCGTATTTGCTTATAGGATTGTTAATTGCATTGATAATAGCTTCTAAACAAGAGAAAATTGTTTGGAATCATCTGATGCAGAACAAGATACTTTTGATGATGATTGCTTCAGCAGTTTTTTCATCTTTATTTTCTGATTTGTGGTATATAAGTATTCTTTTTTCAATTTTATATATAATGAAAATTTTATTCTGTTCAATAGTTAGTTGTTACCTAGAGGAAAGGCACATTAACTTAGTTATTATAGTGGTAATGATTTTAGGGATAATAGTATCAATTATAGGGATAATCCAGTACTTTTATTTTGATAACAACATGCCTGAAAGCTGGGTAGATAGTGAAGTATATAGAATTGATTTTAGAGCCTATTCGACTTTTTTCAATCCTAATATACTAGCAGTATTCTTGGATCTTACCATATTAACAGCAGTAGTACACCATGAGTCAAATAAAAAGAGCCTATGCAGAGCTTTTGCTCTTTTGTGTAGTACATTATCGACAATGTGTTTATTATTGACGTATTCTCGCAATGGATGGATATCTCTTTGCATATCATTCATAACTTTATTCTTAATTAATAGAAAATACATGAAATACGCAGTAATATTTCCAATATTATTTATTTCATTCGACTTCTTTAGTGATACAGGTAGATTACTTCCTCAAAACATAGCAGCTGATTCAAGTATAGATTATAGAATAAAGATTTGGAAAACATCTTTATATATTATAAAAAACAATCTAATATTGGGAATAGGTCAGGGTACTGTATGGGAACAGATACCAATATATTCAAATGAGTTAAAAGCTTATGTGTCTCATGTGCATAATATTTATTTGCAAAGGCTTGTGGATACAGGCATAGTAGGTCTATCTCTTTTTATTTCATTTATAAAATACTTATGGAATAAGATTAAGTTAGATGTTTTTGACAATAAAGATATTAGTCTCATATCCATGGGCTTCTATATAGTACTATTAGTAAATGGACTTCTTGATGCAGTTAGCTTTCAAGAGCAAATATCAATTTTTGTTTGGACTTTTATAGGAATTAATCTTACAGTAACAAAGGTTTATAACCTTAGTGAGGAAAACTATAATAGAGCTACTGAACACACATTTACAAAATCTGACTGAACTATGTGAATTAAAAAGCATATTGAATTAATGAGTAGGAAAGGTGATAGTATGAGAAATACAATAAAGGCCGTAAAAAGACTTGTAAGTGAAATAGAATCATATATTTACTGCAATAATTATGATAAAGTTGATAAATTAGCTGATGAACTGATTAATGCAACTAAAATAATAAAGGAACAATGCACTAATACTACAAGATTTGGTAATAATACTGGGAGTGGGAGAAGGGTAGAATATCCCGGCTTTTCACTGATAAGCACATTACCTTTCTTATATAAACCCATAGAAATAAGAAATTACTATGAAGGGGATTATTTAGAAAAGTTTAGTGATAGAAGGACAGACGATTTAAAAAGAGCAGGTGCCCTAGAGTTACATAATAAGTTTTGGATGTCAAATAATGTAGAGGGAGGAAACATTTTTGGCTCCATACCTCTAGAACTAATTGACAAAGACTCAGCTAAAACACTGTTTTCCTATGGTTGGAAACAAGCAGATGTAACAATTTATGAAATAGATGAAGGCATAACCCTTAGAGAATTAGACAGGATTTGCTCTGGAATATTCAACCATTATATCATTGCTACAGAAATGAGAAATAGTACAAAGCTAGTGTTGGATTTTAATATATAACTTTAAGCTAATATACAGGCTTTTCCAAAGGGGTTTATAGTGGTTGGTCTAGGATACTATATAAATTTATCTCTAACCTTAGACCAGAAATTTTGACTATGAAAAGTAAGCTTTCTTAATGTCATATCAGAAAGCTTAAATGTAATCTCCACTACGTTATCATACTTAAACTGCTTTCCGTCTATGATTATTAAAATGCTGTTTTCATCCCTGTATTCAGGATTAATTTTTATAGACATTCCGTCAGGTATAATAGCGCTATTTTGTAAAGATCTATAGGCTTTAGAGTTTATTGGACAAAGAGGAGTTAACTGCAATGTCTTTAGGGTTGGATAAACTATGCTTCCTCCAGCAGAAAGATTATAGGCAGTACTCCCGCTAGGGGTAGAGATTATTAATCCATCTCCACTAAAGCATTCTAGATGGTTATCATCAATTGAAACATTTAGATGTATAACCTTTGATTCTATACCCTTGATAACTATTTCATTGACACCAATAAGCTCTATACAGCTAGCTCTTGTACATACAATGGTTTCAACTAGATAGATATCTTCTATATTATAATTTCCCTTGGAATAATTCTCTACAAATTTATTAATATTGTCAGGATTTACTTCATGAAAGAAGCCTAAGTGTCCTGTATTAACTCCGACAAAGGGAATATATGGAAAGTCATGCTTGTGGACAGCTCTTAAAAATGCACCATCCCCACCTATGCATATACTTAGTTCTGCATTATGATCAAATTCGTAGGAGATAGCATAACCATACTCTCTTAATTTATTTTCTAAAATCTCAGAAGTTTCTTTAGAACGAGTATTATCATTATGTATAATATTTATTATTTTTGTTCTTTGTAGTTTATTATCCAAAGCGTTCCCTCCAAATTTTGTATGTGAAATAGCTGAGATTAAAAGTATATGTATATTATACACTAATTATATTAAATATAAAACGGAGGAATGTAATGAAAGAAAGTGAAAGTGTAATAATATTCAATGTAAAAGAATCGGGACTAACAATAGAAGAAGTACTAAAGCAAGGTTATGGCATATCAGGAAGACTATATAGAAGACTTCAGAAAAATCAACAGTTATATTTGAATGGGAAAACAACAAAAGCTAATGTAACTGTTAACAAAGGTGATAAAATTGCCATCCTTATGGAGGAGGAGGTAGAGACAAGTATTCCAGTAGATATTCCATTAGATATAATTCACGAAGATTTTGATTTGATAATTCTAAATAAACAGCCCAATATAGTAGTGCATCCTACTAAGAGTCATCAAGATGATACCATAGCAAATGGTGTAGCTTATTATTTTAATAAAAAAAATATAAGCAAAAAGGTTAGGTTTGTAAATAGGTTAGATATGGGAACTTCAGGAATATTAGTCATAGCTAAAAACGCTTTTACACACCAGCAGATGTCAAAGCAAATGGAGGAAGGAACGATAGAAAAGAAATATTTAACTATAGTTGATGGAGTAGTGGATAAGGATGAAGACATCATCGATTTACCTATAGGTAAAGAAGATGATGAACCTATGATAAGAGCTGTAATGGAAAATGGACAGGTTGCAATTACAAAATATAAAGTAGTTGAAAGGTTCAATAAAGCAACCTTACTAGAAATAGAAATTGAAACAGGAAGAACTCATCAGATTAGAGTACATATGAAACACATTGGGCATCCAATAATAGGTGATCATTTATATAATGAACCAAGCGACCTAATAAATAGGCAAGCATTACATGCATATAAATTTAAATTTATTCATCCTAGGACTGGAGAAGAAAGAGAAATAATCGCCAAGATGCCTAGTGATATGGAGACTCTCATTGCAAAGCTTTAGAATTAAAATACAAATCGCGGTGAAATCTTGTTTTCACCGCGATTTGTATTTTGCAATCAACTTAATAGCAACCTCTTCCCCAGCACATACAGAAGATTAATACTAGAAGTATGAAGAAAAATAATAGGGTATCGCCGTCGAATAACCCTCCAAGTCCAACATTATTTCCCATTAGAAAACCCCCTTACATAATTTGTAACCAATTTATTGGTTAATACAATATATTAATCATATAGATTTTTTGTTACATGGAAAAAGAAAAAGAACTTTGCTTACGGGGGCAGTGGAGATAAATAAGCAAAGTTCAATTAATAAATCTTATTATATTTTTTACCATTATTTTAAAACTTAAACATCCTTTTATAAAATTCAAATATTTTATGAAAAAAGAGTTGTTTTTAGGGCATAATAAAAGTTGAGGTGATTCTATGTTAAACAGAATTAGAGAAATAAGAACTAGGGACAAAGATGGTATCTATACACTTACCTTAGAAATACCCGAGAAAGAATTTTTTCTAGTCTATAATGATGTAGACAATGAGTCAGCCAATGACCTGTTAAAGCAATATCTAATTTTTAGGCAGGATGATGCAAGACTAACCTCTGTAGATATAAAACATGATAAAAATAATCACATGATTAACGTGGTAAGCGAATTAAACTATTTGGGTAATGACCACACAGATTATCCATAAAAATTATCTTAAAGGGAACGGTGGCCTTCGTTCCCTTTAAAATCAGTTTTGCTGTTCCTTTTTAGAATCCTTTGAGTTCAAAGCATTTAGCATTTCAAGCATTTTAAACATATCTCCTATTTTCTCATTTGTAGCCCCTTGATTATTTCCTAATACAGGCTTTAAAGCATCAACTATACTATCAAGTTGATTTGATTTATTTCCGCTATTTTGCAACATAGGCTTAATTACATTTACCATACTATCTAGCTGATTAATTTTATTTTCATCATTTCCCAATAAAGGCTTTAAAATATTGACCATATCTTCTATTTGAAGAGATTTACTTGTGTTATTTTGAACAGGTATTTCCACTTTAGTTGGTGGGCTTGATATCTTTTCTGCTTTATTAGTTATATTACCTAGGCCTGATATCATATTACCTAAGGACTTGTATTTATCAAAATTTAAAGCTACATCAATAGCTGGTTTTAGAGCATTAAAATTTTCGTCATTTATTTCGTTTTTTATAGTTGAGAGTATGCCATTTATTCTATCTTTGTTAGATAAATTATCATAGGTTAATATAGGAGTATAAGATTTATTAGTAGCTATTATTTCCATGAGTTCAATGATTGTGGCTGCTTTTTCAATACAGAATATTATTGTGTTTAGGGGCTCTGTAATATACTCAGGCATGTAGGGTCCTATTTTTTTTACTATGCCCATTTTCTCACTTATACTTTTAAAGTCAATGGAGGCTAAAAGGTCACTGCCTAGGCCAGATACATAGGCTCTTTTTTTTGTAAATCCTCGTGAAGAGTTGCTTATTAAGAGTATCAAAGGCAATAGAAGAATCAACTTATTGATATGTAGATTTGATTTTTCAGTTAGGTTTTGGTTTGAAGGGATTGCTACAATTTCGTTCAATTTCATGCCTCCCTAGTTAAATTTACAAATAGTATTTATATCTATAATATGTAATAGGATTATTTCTGTTACAATAAATTTTAATTTTTTCTTCTAGTAATATGACATGCACTTTTACACATAGACTTATATATAAATTAAATGAGGAGGAATGTAAATGGTTAATGATAATAAAAATATTGAAGAAGTAATTGAGCAAATAAAAGAGAAGATAGAACCTACAGAGGAACAACTTGAAACAGTTAAAAAACTTGTAGAGCAGTACTCAAACAAATCAGGGGATGAGATTTTTTTTGAAATAATAAGGCTAAATAAGAAACTTACAGAAGATATGGGTCAAGAAGAGTTTCTGGCTAAACTGAATCAATTGGAAGCTTTAAGGCCATTATTAAATCAAGAGCAAAATGAAAATCTAGACAGGTTACTTAAAATGTTAAAGACTGGCCAATAGTTCAACTAAATATTTTCAGACATACAAAGAAGGGGAAACCCTTCTTTGTTTTATGACCTAACCCGATTGTTTCGGATGCTTTTCAGAAAGAATCGTAGGTAGGTCAAACGCAGTGAGCACCAAATTCATAGAGGGCAGTCAAGCAAATGAATTTGTGTTGCGAAACTGCTAAAAACGACATAGCCAGTCAGGGAATGAGTGAATTATGTTAACTTGATTGCTTTTAAATAGACATCTATCAAGTGTTATGCTATAATCATAATATATTATGTAAACTAGAAAGGGGACGAACATGAAGCTGTTGAAGAACAAAAGAATCCTTATTGTATTAATAGCTGTCATGGTCATAGTAATAGTATCTGCATTTGTTTTCTTAAGCAGCAGACCGGAAGTTACAGATATATCTTATATAGAATTCAGTAAGCATCTGGAAAATGGGAATATAGAGTCTGTAAATCTTACAGCTGAGGCAGAAATAGTAGGAGCATTTAAGAATGGTGAGCTGTTTAAGACAGATAATCCTAGAACTGAAGGATTTAAAGAAAAACTTCTTAATTCTGGTGTCGATGTTAAAGAGACAAATGGCGGTAGTACTATTGGTGATATAATAACTATGATAGTAGTGCTAGTAGCTTTTGGTGGATTATTTTACTTTGTTAGCAAGAACTCTAATAAAATGGCACAAAAAGAGATGACTCAAATGTCTGAAATAGATGATAATGGAGAAAATACTTCCAGCATAACCTTTGAAGATGTAGCAGGAAATGATGAGGCTAAAGAAAGCCTAAAGGAAATGGTAGATTTTATTAGAGAACCAGAAAAATACGAGAGATATGGAGCTAGAATGCCTAGAGGAGTGTTGCTTTATGGTCCTCCAGGAACAGGTAAGACTTTGCTTGCAAAAGCTTTAGCTGGGGAAGCAAATGTTCCTTTCTTTTCAGTAACAGGTTCAGATTTTATACAGGTGTATGCTGGTCTTGGAGCAAGTAGGATAAGAAGCCTATTTAAAAAGGCAAGAGCAACAGGAAAATGCGTAATATTTATAGATGAAATTGATGCTCTAGGTAAAAAGAGAAGAGGTGGGGCATCAAATGGTTCTTCTGATGAAAGTGACAGAACACTTAATGCATTATTAACAGAAATGTCAGGATTTAAAGAAAATCAAGGAATTATAGTTGTGGCAGCGACAAATAGAATAGATACTTTAGATGATGCCTTATTAAGGCCGGGAAGATTTGATAGACAGCTTGAAGTAGGATTACCTGACATAAATGCCAGATATAAAATATTAGAGCTTCATGCTAAAAATAAACCAATAAGCAAGCAAGTTGATTTAAGAAAAGTTGCTTATCAGACAGTTTATTTTAGTGGCGCAAAACTAGAAAGTCTAATGAATGAATCTGCTATGTTAGCAGCTAGATACAATGATAATAGCATAAATATGAGTCACATAGATAAAGCTTTTTATACTGTAATTGCAGGAGAAGAAAAGAAGGATAGAAGCTATATATCTATAGAAGAGAAAAAAGTTACTGCTTATCATGAAGCAGGTCATGCTTTAGTTACTAAATTAACTTCACCATTAAACAGAGTAACTAAAATTAGTATCATACCAAGTACAAAAGGTGCTGGAGGTTTTAGCATGAACATTCCTCCTGATAAGTTATATCAATCAAAAGAAGACATATTAAATCATATAATGGTGGCTTTAGGGGGAAGGGCAGCTGAAGAAATAATTTTCGGCAAGGATAAAATAACTACAGGTGCACTTAATGATTTACAAAAGGCCACTGACATGATAATTTCTATGATAGCGAGATACGGAATGGATGACAATACAGGACTTCTAAACTTCGAGGTACTGTTAGGAGATAGTATTGGTAGCAATGCATATGTAGTTGATAGAGCTAAGAAATTAATTGAAGAGCTATACACTAAAACTTTAAGTCTAATTAGAGAAAATATCAATAAGTTGGAAAATATTTCAGAAAGACTGTTAATTAATGAAACTATGGATGAAGATGAGCTTAATGATATTATATTAAAATCAGCTTAATTGGCAGTCTGATTTAACTTAATAATGACTTGTATTTTCTTTGAGGTTTTAATATAAAGTATAAGTAAATTAAAAAAATATATAATAATTTACTTAAATATAGGTTATTCTAAATATAGAAAGAATTTCAAATATAATTTAATTTGAAATTTTAAAGATATATAGTATAATAATTATATAAAGAATGAATTGTTTCCTGAGATGTACGATAGTCTATGATAATTCAACCGACATATTATATACGGGAGTCTGAGTTCATTAGTTGATGATATGCCTGTTCTAACAGGACATCAGAGGTTAGTGGCAGGACACCCACCTGCAGAAGTGCGGGTGTGAATTAGCTAGACCGCCGGCATCATGGGAATATAAAATCCTTAAGCAACTGCTTAAGGATTTTATATTTTTTAGTGCTTTTCTAAATTTGTAATAGATACCTCATCTATTATCATTTGATAAACTAATTTATGAATCATTTTATCAAACATTTTATTAGAAAGTGATTTATAGAAAGTTTCAGAAAAAATACTAAGTGATGTTAGTATAATATTGGTAGCAAATACAAGATATAAAACTGCCATGATCATTATTTTTTCTGCTAACCTCTAAATCTCATAGACAGTCTATTAGTTTACCAAACTCTACATACTCAAATTGCATATTAAATAAACACCAAAGTACACAGCAATAGCTACACGCAAAATTAAGCTACGAATAGCTTTTACTTGTCAGGTGCTCACCAACAGTGGAGTGTAATTCAAGTTATTGTATTGGTTATAATGCTCATTTCTTCTGCTGTGAAAATATAGCATTAACCTGAGAAGTTTCCTCAATTATGCCATTCTCATATATTCGATAATTTTGAATTGCATTCACTATTTTTTTCGAAATACTATCTCTAGCATCAAATATGCTTCGAGGAACTACAAGATTTAAAAGATCGTCTTCCTTAAACCTTGGATGTTGACTTCCTTCTACTGAATTTACGAAAACATTTTGCACTACATCTGACAAAAGAAACGGGACAAGAAAGGCAATTGATTTATTGTTGCGGCTCCTCATTACATAAAATTCAGTTGATGCCACAAGTAATCCATCTTTCTTTTCAATATCAACATATGCAACCTGCCTTAAGTAAGGACGTAATCTTGAAATAATAACATCCCCCTGCTGTAGTATCTTTTTATTGCTGTTGAGTATAACTTTTTGTTGAGGAATCTTTAAGTACCCTCCCATAGCATCTGAAGTATTAATTTGATAGCATTCCACTCCTGATGCATTTTTCATAGTGATTGTGTTATCAGATAGCGAAATGATATCTGAAAGTAATACTCCATCATCATCAGATATATCCATCCGTCTTTTCGGATTATATCGTTCTGGTGTTAGAACAAATTGCAAACCTAATTCCATCACAGATTTTATTATACAGAGAGCCATCTGATTACCACCTCACCCCTTCTTTTTTCAAAAACGATTTAAAGCTTACAAAAATCTCATCCAAATCATGGTCAACATCTCTCCAAGATGATGTATTATGACATTTATAAATTACTTTTCCACGGCTGTCTTTTCCAGGCTTTTCGCTAATACCAAAAAAAATGTTTTCATCACCAGTCCTTTTCGTATCTCGCTTCTGTATAAATAAGATGCTAGTTTTTACAGATGTATGTGGCATGAAAGCATTTCTCGGTATACCGATAACTCCAATAATCCTACACCGTTCAAGTATCCATTTACGCAAGCTCTCGTTTTCTTTTGCACCAAATATGTTATCCGGTAGAATAATTGCCATACGGCCTCCCGGCTTTAAAAGCTCAATACACCGTTCAACAAACAACACGTCTCTTTCTATCTTTAATTTACCAGAAGAAATATAATAACTTTCCAGAATATCAGGCTCAATAATTTCACCAGCGAATGGTGGATTGGTTATGATAATATCAAATAACCCTTTAAATTTCTCAATTCTCAAAATATCTTCAATAGTTGTAGATATTTCTGAAATACCAGTTTCAAACAAATTTGATCGAACACCGTTCTTTATCAAACTGTTCACTTTGTGAATATGAAAGTTTTGAACGTTTCCAACATACATCAATAATCTTGCAATCCGAACCGCAGTATTATCAAAATCAAATCCCCACAATTTAACTCCATTTGATAATCCATTTAGATATGAGTGATACAAAAACGCACCAGAACCAGTGGCTGGATCCAGAACGGATTCTCCCGCTTTGGGATTTAGTATTTTAACGCAAAAATCAACAATATATCTTGGTGTAAAATATTGACCCTTGGACCCCTTCTTTTCCTTAGAAATCAGGAATTCAAAGATGGCGTCAATCCCTTCATATCCTTCTTTGGTGAAGTCAAATGTCGATACTATTTTCCAGCAAACAGCAAACTGTTCTTCTGTGATGCAAAGTTTTGTTTCCAACAAAATACCTTTCCAAAGTTGATCTATTTCTTGCAAACAGCGATTTGCTTCATTAACGGTATTAATTGTGCTTTCAGGAGCATTTAGTTCTTTCCATAATTTAATAACGACCAACTTAAATATCTCCTCGAATTCATTTTCTCCGGAATTAGCAAGCATTAGTTCTTCAAGACGTTTATAGATGTCTTCAAAAGTAATTATATGTACAGTTTTTCTAGTAGTCATAATGTAATCTCCTTTCAACGTTTATTATATCATTGTTGAAATTAACAGTAAAGACCCAGGTCGAAATTAGTATATGATATTCCATTTTGGAATATTGTGATTTGGGATATATAATCTACACAGAGAGGAGGTAGTATATGAAATCTATCTACACTGATGATTATATTTTTATTATTTCTGCTTTACGCAATGTTCGATTGAAGAAAAACATTACTCAGGAGGAAATGGCCTTTAGATTGAATGTTAATCAATCATTCATTTCAAAAGTTGAAAATAGGGAACGAAGGTTGGATGTTATTGAGTTCCTTTCTTGGATAGATGCTTTAGGGGTTTCTATTTCAGATATACTTCCTCAAAAATATTATAGGGGAGATGATAAATAATGCCTTTCATGTCAAGAGATGAGTATGAAAAATATGTTTCATTACATATAAAAAATACAATTACAGATGAACAAATACAAAACATTAAGTTATCTCTTGCTCCACTTATTGGTGTTCAGTTTAATATTCTCTCTATTCCAGAAGAAATACTGATTGCTTTTGAACCATCACAAATCGGTACAATTATCGGTTCACTCATGGATGCGTGTATTCCACAGCTTTCAAAAATTTCAGATAATAACACTTTCGATACTGTTGGTCTAAGAAAAAATGAGGGAATACTTGGTGATAGAGAAGGCTATCCGGACTACATTCACACTTCTGGCTTACGTCTGGAATTAAAGCTGTTATTTGTTGATAATCCTAAAATTAAAATGAAAAAGCCACCTACTCCACGCGAGCCATCAGCAAGGTTGACTCAAAAAGTTACCTTTAAGAATGTGCAGGCAGATAAGGATTTGCTTCTTGTTATTGCATATGCATTAATAGAGAATAGAGCTAAACCCGGTTATTATTCCCCAACAATAATTGATTTCAATGTTTTCCCAGTTTATAAATGTATTCTTGCCAGAGATAGAAGAATGTACGATTGCAATGGAGGATGGTTTGGTCAATTTGAAACACCAACCATACTCAGCAACCAGGGTAAACGAAAAATAAAAGATAAGCAAAAGATAGATTATAGTTCTTATGGCAGAAAAGAGAGTGAAGGAAAAGATCTTAATGAAGATACTAATTTCGGAAAATTAAAACGTATTCCATATAGACCGTTGCAAACCTACATAAATCCTAAAAACTTCACAAAGTTTTTTAAGTGACATCTAGGCAAGGATTACCTTTGCTAAGATGTTTTTTATATTTACCTAGATTATTTTTTGTTTGCTAATCATAAGCAGTGTTTCATGGTTTATTTGATTTGGGAGTCACTAATCGGTTTGGAGAGCTCACTTTGCCAGCTACATTTCCTGTAGAATATAATAGATCGTAAAAAATGATGGTATGCTACAATAATCACATCGGTAAAAACATTAGTTAGATTATTATTCCATAGGATGAATGTTATTTCTGCACCAATCCCAGACGGCATCTGAGATAGACTCAGTGCTGTCTGGGTTATTTAGTCTGCTGTATAAGTTACACAAGGATACTAACAGTTCTTGCCCTGTCAAGGAATAATCTGTTCCTCACTCCAGTGGAATCATTGCAGAAAACAGCGGCTTGTAAACTTGAACGTCATCATGCATTTCCAGGATGTATTCTGGGAAACGTACAGCTCTATATACCATTTCACCGACTCCACCGAGTAGAATCAGCAATCAGTAGCACTGCTAGAGAGACTGCATATGACAAGCTGAAACGAATGATACTTAATGACATCACAAACTTTAAAATTGATATGGCACCTTAAACTTAATAACTTGACTTCTTCATAGTAGTACGGCAATAGAGAGTACCGCTTTAAGACTGTCGGAAAGGAGGTAAACAGGAATAAGAGGCAGCCTTATACTGCTGTGAAGAGTAAAAATAAAATAACCGCTCTGTACTGCCGTCTCTCAAGAGGTGACGAGTTGCAGGGTGACTCTAACAGCATTAAAAATCAGAAAACCATTTTACAGAAGTATGCTGATGACAACAGTTTCACAAACACCGAGTTCTTTGTGGATGATGGCTATAGTGGTACGAAAGTATACTGATATAAAGGAACTCACAGCGGAGATTATCCGGGAGTTTGTTGAAAAAAATTATGCATACAAGGCAGAGCGCATTGATGTCAAACGAGTACAGCGTATCAAAATCGTTTATAACTGTATTGGGGAATTCGAAACGCTGGTTCCTACATCCACCAAAGAGCAAGAAAAATCGGCATAGCCGGTTATAAACCAAACTATGCCGATTTTTTTACGGGATTAAAAATTCCTAAGACGCACCATCTAATGGGAGTTTTTAGATTTTTTATTAAAGATCAATACCACCATCTACTCTTAATAATTGTCCAGTTATAAAAGAGGACTCATCAGTAGATAAGAATAGAGCTACAGTAGCAATTTCCTCAGGTTGACCAGCTTTCTTTAGAGGTGAATCTTCGATTAAGTGCTTAACTGCCGCTTCTCCTCCTACACTATCAACCATAGCAGTCATAATAGCTCCTGGTAATATTGCATTTACACGAATCTCAGGACCAAACTCGTAAGCCATTGATTTAGTTAGGCCATTTAAAGCATGTTTTGTAGTTACATATGCAGCAGTTCCATGATGTGCGTGAGCACCAGCTACTGAGCTTGTATTTATGATGACTCCTTTTCCTTTTGCTTTCATTATAGGTGCACATAATTGGCTTAAATAAAGCGGTGCAGTAACATTTACACTAAAGGTTTTATTCCATTCATCTAATGTTAAGTCAGCAATAGGAGTAGTACTTAACATACCTGCATTATTAAATAGAATATCAACAGTACCATAGGCTTCAATTGTTTTGTCAAAGATTTTTTTTACTTCGTCCATGTTAGAAGTATCAGCAATAATATAAATTGCTTCATTTCCCTCAGCTTTGATCCTATTTACTACTTCTTTGGCTCTTTCTTCATTCCTTCCGGTTACTACTACTTTAGCACCTTCTTTAGCAAATAATTCTGCTGTTGCACGTCCCATTCCAGAAGTCGAACCTGTAACAATAGCTACCTTGTCCTTTAATCTCATATACAATACCTCCTATTAACAATAATCGCTAAAAAATTAACTATTTATAATATATCAATGTTAAATCCATAACAATCGACAAAAATGTCATTATTCATATTATTTAATCTTATATTTGTCATATAATTTTTTAGCAGGTTTAATATTAGAATAGCCGATTGGTATCTTTTAATACATAAATTTATTTACAGCAAAATGACTTTTTATATAGTTATTATTAATAGACTCATATTAAAGTTAATATGAATATTAAATTAAACAGTAAATACTTTTTTAAAAATGTGGTATTATCTAAATAGATGAATGAAATAAATATCTATATATAAGTTAAGGAGTAATGTGAATGAGTGAATATATCGAGTTTAGAGATGTAAAAAAAGTTTATCAAATGGGAGAAGTGAAAACTGAAGCTTTAAGAGGAGTGAATTTCTCTATTGACAAGGGAGAATTTGTAATTATAGCAGGTGCTAGTGGTGCAGGGAAGAGCACGATACTAAATATATTGGGAGGAATGGATACTGTTAGCTCTGGAAAGGTAATAGTTGATAATAAAGAAGTGAGTGCATTTTCAAAGAAGGAGCTTATTACATATAGAAGGCATGACATTGGCTTTGTGTTCCAGTTTTATAATTTAGTTCAAAATTTAACTGCTATAGAGAATATAGAGTTAGCAACTCAAATATGCAAGTCCCCATTAGATCCAAGAGAAATATTGGATGCAGTAGGATTAAGTGAAAGAAAAAGCAATTTTCCTGCACAGTTATCAGGAGGAGAACAACAGAGAGTAGCAATAGCTAGAGCATTAGCTAAAAACCCTAAGCTGCTTTTATGTGATGAGCCTACTGGTGCACTGGACTATAACACAGGTAAGGCAATTCTTAAGCTGCTTCAAGATACCTGTCGTGAAATGGGAATGACAATAGTTGTCATAACTCACAACCTAGCTATTACGCCTATGGGAGATAAGATTATTAGAGTAAAAAATGGTCAAATCGAAAGCCAAACTATCAACAGCAATCCTATACCAGTAGAAAGGATTGAATGGTAGTGAATAAGAATGCATTAAGAAAGGATGCTTTAAAAGATATAAGCAAATCCCTAGGCAGGTTTATCTCTATTGTAGCTATTATAGCTTTAGGAGTAGCTTTCTTTGCAGGAGTAAAGATTTCTCCAGAGGTTATGGAGTTTACTGCTGATAAGTATTATGATGACTATAATCTAATGGATTTACGAATAGTTTCTACATTAGGGCTAACAGAAGATGATTTAAAGGAAATAAGTAGTATTTCTGGTGTAAAAGAGAGCTTTGGAACCTACATTATAGATGCTTTAGCCCTATACAATGAAAATGAGGTAGTAATTAGAATACACGGTTTTTCATCAGAAGATCAGATAAACGGGGTGAGATTGCTAAAGGGAAGATTACCTGAGAAATCAGATGAATGCTTAGTAGAGGTGGGAAAAGAGCTCTCTATGAATGTACCTATTGGATCTAAGATAAAGCTATATTCAGGGAAGGAAGAACCTTTATCTGATAGCCTATTAAATACAGAATTTACAGTAGTAGGTGCTATCCAAAGTCCATACTATCTATCTTTTGAAAAAGGAAGCAGTGATATTGGGAATGGGAAAGTAAGAGACTTTATCATGATTCCTCAAGAGAACTTTAAACTAGATGTTTATACAGATATATTTGTAACTATAGATGGGGCTAAAGAAATAAATTCATATAATGATGAATACTTTGATGTTGTTAATGTAGTTGAGGAAAAAATAAAGGATATATCTAAAGATAGAGAAAAAACTAGATATGATAATATTCTAAGAGAAGCGCAGGAGGAGTTAGATAAAGGAAAAAAGGAGTATTTTCAAGAGAAAGCTAAAGCAGATGAGGAATTAAATAAGGCAGCAAAAGAAATAGAGGATGCTAAAAAAGAAATAGCAGATGGCGAGAGAAAGCTTGAGGAAAATGAAAGAATATTCAATTCTTCTATTAATGAAGGAAAGCAAAAGCTTGTAGAGGCAGAACAAGAGCTAATTAATGGTGAAGAAGAATATAAAAAGGGACTAAGGACATTTAATGAAAATAAAGCTCTAGCTAATGAGGGCTTTAAAAAAGCTGAAGATGAAATTAAGCAGGGAGAAGAAGGCATAGCTTTATTAGAAGCAAGTATACTCCAGATAAGCTCTGCATTAGAAAACCCCTCATTACCAGATGAAGAACGAGAAAAACTAACTATAGAATTACAGTCTACTAAGAGTATTCTAGATAAAACTATAGAATCAGTGGAAAGTGGAAAAAGAGAATTAGAAACTAAGAAAAAGGAGTTAGTTAGGGCTGAGGAAGAGCTCAACAAAAACAAGCTACTATTAGAAGCTTCAAGAGAAAAACTAGAAGCAGAGAAATCAAATCTAATAAATAAGGAAAGAGAAGGCCGACTTGAAATTCAGAGAGCAAGGGAAGACCTTGAGAAAGCTAAAAAAGACTTAGCTGAGGGCGAAGAAGAGTATATTGCTTCTAAGGAAAAAGCTGATAAGGAGCTAAGGGAAGCATGGGAGAAAATCCAGGATGGTGAGAAGGAACTAAGAAAGCTAAAAAAACCAAAATGGTACGTTCTAAATAGAAAAGGCCATTATTCATATGTAGACTATGGTGGAGCAGCAGATAGAATAGATGCAATATCTAAAGTTTTCCCAGTATTCTTTGCCCTAGTGGCAGCCCTAGTCTGCTTGACTACTATGACGAGAATGGTAGATGAACAAAGAGTGAATATTGGTACATTAAAGGCACTAGGTTATAACAATGGAGATATAGCTTTTAAATATATATTATATGCCATGACAGCTACCATATTAGGATGTATTATAGGTATAGCTATAGGATATACAATATTCCCAACAGTTATATTTAATGCTTATGGGATTATGTATTTATTACCTCCTGTAGAGCTTAGATTTAATACATTTTTAGCTTTATCAGTATCTTTAGGTGCTATAGGACTTACAACTATAACAGCTTTCTTTGCATGTAACAATGAATTAAGAGAAAATCCTGCATCATTAATGAGACCAAGAGCACCAAAGATGGGAAAGAGAATACTTCTTGAGAGGATTCCATTTATCTGGAATAGATTTAACTTCACTTATAAAGTCACTATTAGAAACATATTTAGATATAAAAGAAGATTTTTCATGACTGTGTTTGGAATAGCAGGGTGTACTGCATTGATGCTAGCAGCTTTTGGTATAAGAGATTCTATTAGAACAGTTGTAGATAGACAATTTGGAGTATTATTTACCTATGATATAACTGTAGGAGTAGAGCCTGAAGGTGAAAGATATCTTCGTGAAAATAAAAATATCAAAGACTATGAGCTAATATTAAATGAAAGTGGAACCCTTGTCTCAGATGGAATTAAGAAGGATGTTTCTATAATAGTTCCTAGGAATTTGAGCAAGATAGATGATTTTATACGGCTACAGAACAGTAAAAATGGAGAAAAGATCAATATACCTGAAAAAGGTGTAATCATCACAGAACAAGTAGGTAAAAGCTTAAATGTGAGAGTAGGAGATGAAATTACTCTAATAAGTGGTGATGATGAAGCTAAAGTTAAGATTACAGATATTACAGAAAACTATACATTTAACTATGCATATCTGTCTCCAGAATATTATAGAGAAGTTTTTGGTCGTGAAGCTAAATTTAACGAGGCTATAGGAAATTTAGTGAACACCTCAAATTCTGACGAAAACTTACTGTCAAAGGAGCTAATTAGCAAAGAAGGAATATCTAGTGTAAGCTTTAATACTGGCATTAGAGAAAACTTTGAAGATACTATACAGAGTTTAGGGTATGTAGTCTTAGTTATGATTGTATCAGCAGGGGCTCTAGCCTTTGTAGTACTATATAATTTAACTAATGTCAATATAAGTGAAAGAATAAGGGAGATTGCCACTATAAAGGTATTAGGCTTCTATGATAATGAAGTATCAGCGTATGTTTATAGGGAGAATACTATATTAACTCTCATTGGGACCTTAGTAGGGCTCATCATAGGAGTATTTTTACACAGATACATTATGGTGACAGTGGAAATGGACAACATAATGTTTGGACTTGAAGTTGAGCCTTTGAGTTATGTATTTTCTATACTTTTAACCCTAGTGTTTTCTGTTTTCGTCAATTTTGTAATGTACTATAAGCTTAGAAATGTTGAAATGGTAGAATCTTTGAAATCTATAGATTAAATAGCACAAGGAATAAGGCGGAATAAAAAAGAGATGGTTCTTTTCACAGTATTAAAAAGAAAAGGACCATCTCTTTTCATATTACTTAAAACTATAAAGTCTTTTCATAAGAGATGGTGGCAGAGCTTTTATAAGAATTAAAAGCATCAGATACGATGTCAAACCTATTCCAAGACTTATGATTAGAGTTATATAACTCTTTATACCTAAGTCCAAAAGATAAGTGTAGGAAAGAAGTACAGATATTGTAGATATAATAGAAGCAAGTACTGGCTTAAATACATAATCCTTAAGATTTATATCTATATTTATAACTTTATTTAGTGTGAAGAAGTTTAAGGTTGATATAATAAAGCTAGAAGCTATGAATCCTATAAAGAAACCATTTATGCCATATGAAGGATTACCTACGAGAAGTAGTGTAGCCCCTAATTGAAAACTAGTACCAATTAATCCATTAATAGTTGCAGAAACCTGTTTTCCTAAACCATTCAATATTCCAGTCAATGTACTTTGAAGAGATAAAAATATTGTGCTAAAACCAAGGATACTCATGTATCTTCCAACATCTGTATCATTATATAGCACTATAGCAATAGGTTTCGAAAATAAAACAAATATTACAGTCAGAGGAATAGATATCAATAGAGCTATTCTCAGACATAGTGCAATATCATTCTTCATACTGCCAAGTCTTTTTTGTTCAACTCCTTCAGATAGATTTGGGATGATATTGACTACTAATGCAGATGTAACTGTAAAGGGTAAAAATAATATTGGCATTGACATTCCCATGACTTTCCCAAATATGGCTACTGCTTCGCTTGAGGTATATCCAGCTACCATTAATTTCTGAGGTATCAATACTGCATTTGCTAGTTGCATTACCATTCCTATAAGTCTTGAAAGTGTAATAGGACCTGCAATATATATTATACTTGATATAAATGATAAATAGCTTTGACTCTTCGTAGGCAAGCAAACTTGAGATTTAGAATACTGTCTATAGTGAAATATTAACCATAAAAGTCCAAAAATCTCTCCTACACTTATTCCTACAACAGCAATTATTGCTCCAAGTCTAGGGTCTATTGGTTGAAAATAGCGTACAACAGCTAAAACAAACACTATTCTTGAAATCTGTTCTAGAATTTGAGCAATACCTGGAGGACTTACCTTCTTTAAGCCATAAAAATAGCCCCTAATAATTGATGATATTGAGATTATTAATATTGCTGGAGATAGCATTATTATTAAATAATAAATATCATTGTTTTTTAATATATAAGTACATATGAACTGTCCAAATATAGCTATTATTGTAATAAAAAAAGCTGATAGTGAAATTGCAAGAAGTAGTGCACTTCTTAAGACTTTTTTACATCCTAGGTCATTCCTTAGAGCTTTTTGTGCTGCCACTAATTTAGATACTGCCACAGGCATTCCTGATGTAGTGAAAGTAATGAAAAACATTAAAACTGGCGATGCAATTTGAAATAGTCCAATTCCCTCAGGACCTATTTGTCTAGATAATATAATCTTATAAGCAAAACCAATAAACCTTACCACAAAATTAACTATGGCAAGTATTATAGCACCATATATAAAGCTAGACTTTTTCAATATATCACCTCAAGAAATAAATATGGATCTCTAATAATGTATATTCTTTGGAATTTGTAATATTACGAATAGAATAAAAACATATGAATCTTGAAGAAGTTAGGTTTTTATAAAGAATACAGGATATATAATTTTTAAATTATATCAAAGAATATTATATTCTTTGGTTTTTATATAGTATTTTTATGGTGTTATCAAATTGGGAGCTTTAGTGCAATATCTATTTTTGCTGAAATCTTATTTAGTGTTATATCATTATACATTCAAATATGTCAAAAAATTAACATATTAACTGTACTGAGATTCTTCTTACATTCTGTTGATAGTATTAGAAATAGTATCTTATGGAACTTCAGCCAAGGAATTGCAATTCCTAGTGTTGGAGTTTTTTTATTTGGAAAAGGTTAGTTGAGAATTTATTTTCGACAAAAAATTAATATTTATATGTTTCATTTTTACACATGAAAGATTAATTGCAATAAATGAATAGTTGTGATTTGAAACTTGCAAAATTTTTTTTCCAGGAAATAAAAATAATGAAAAACATGATGTTTTAGAACATGTTCTATTAATTTGTGAAACTTTAAACTGAAAACTTGCGAATCCAAATTATCGAAATCTCACAAATTTATTTCTAAAATGTAACAATTGAGAAAAATACACTAATTCGGAGAATGATTCACTTTTGTAGATTAAGGAGGAGGTAATTTGAGATAAAGGCTAAATATCGCAAAAATTATGACAAATTAGCAAAATGCGGAATTAGCCTAGTTATTAAAAGCGTGCTACTATGAGGGTGCATTAGATTATCAAAGATACTTATAAGGGAGAGAAGTCACTATGAAAAAAAATATTGTACTTGGTGTTATAGGGGCTGATTGCCACGCAGTTGGTAATAAAATTCTTGATTATGCATTTACACAGGCTGGTTTTGAGGTCACAAATATAGGTGTGCTAAGTTCACAAGAGGATTTTATAAACGCAGCTGTTGAAACAGGTGCAAGCGCTATTTTAGTATCATCACTTTATGGTCATGGAGAAATAGACTGTAGAGGACTTAGAGAAAAATGTGAAGAAGCAGGCTTAAAAGATATCTTACTATATGCTGGTGGAAATCTTGTTGTTGGTAAGCAGGATTGGGAATCAGTAGAAAAGAGATTTAAAGATATGGGATTTAATCGAGTATATGCACCTGGAACTTCACCAGAAGTAGGAATAAGAGATTTAAAAGAAGATTTACATATTATTTAGTTAATATTTGAATATAAAGGTGATAAAATGAATGGACTTCTATTAATTGATTTTGGCAGCACTTATACAAAACTTACTGCTGTTGATATGGATAATGAAGAAATTATATGTAATAGTAAGGCTTTAACAACAGTGGAAAGCGATATCATGATCGGATTTGAGAATGCTTTAAAGATTTTAAAGGAAAAATGTAAGGATAGAGATATTGAATTCAAAGAAATGCTTGCATGTAGTAGTGCAGCTGGTGGGTTAAAGATGGTGGCAATAGGTTTAGTACCAGATCTTACAGCTGAGGCTGCTAAAAGAGCTGCTTTAGGTGCAGGTTCTAGGATTTTGGGGGTTTATAGTCATCAGCTTACTTTAAGGGAAATTAGGGAAATAATTCAAAAAAAACCAGATATTATTCTACTTGCAGGAGGAACGGATGGGGGAGAAAAGGACTGTATAATACACAATGCAAAGATGCTTGCTATGAATATAAAGGATGTTCCTGTAGTAGTGGCAGGCAACAAAAATGCAAGTGATGAGATTGAAAAAATATTTGAAAGTCAAAACGTATACTATCGAATAGTAGAAAATGTTATGCCAAAGATTAATGTAATAAATGTTGAACCAGCTAGAGAAGCCATAAGAGAAATATTCATGGAGAAAATTGTTGAAGCAAAAGGAATGGGGAATGCGGAAAAACTTATAAATGGTATTTTAATGCCAACTCCTGCAGCAGTGTTAAATGCAGCTAAAGTCCTAGCTGATGGAACAAGTGAGGAGGAAGGTATAGGCGATCTAGTTGTAGTAGATATTGGAGGAGCTACAACAGATATACACTCCATAGCTGAAGGTGAACCGACTAAAGCAGGAATCATGTTAACAGGCTTACAGGAACCTTATGAGAAAAGAACTGTAGAGGGAGATCTAGGTATGAGAGTAAGTGCAGAATCTCTATCCCAATCAGTTCCGGCAAGAAAAATCAAGAAATTTGCCCCTAACTTAAAATATGATGTTGCAGAGAGATGCCATTATCTAGCTCAAAATGTTAGCGAAGTACCTCATAACTATGAAGAGCAAGAATTTGATGAGGCTATAAGTATGGCCGCAGCAGAAGTAGCCATGGAAAGGCATGTGGGAATAATAGAAGAAGTTTATACTCCAATGGGTAGAATCTATACACAAAGAGGAAAAGACTTAACAAATGTTAAGTACTTAATAGGTACAGGTGGAATACTTGTTTTTAGTGAAAATCCAGAGAAAATTTTAAGGGCTAGTTTATTTAATGAAGAAAATCCTAATTACTTAAAACCAATAGACCCTAAAATATTAGTTGATAAAAACTATATTTTTTCTTCTATGGGTTTAATGGCAGTTAAGTATCCAGATAAAGCAATCAGAATATTAAAGAAAAATCTTACTAACCTATAATAGGAGGGCAAAAATGGAGCTTAAGAATAAAAAATGGAGTGAAGCTGAGTTTCATAAAGTTAGAGAAGAGGTATTAAATCAGTGGCCTACGGGAAGTGATGTGAATTTACAAGAGGCTGTTGACTATTTAAAGAGTATTCCTGAACACAAAAACTTTTCTGCTAAGCTTAGAAGGGCAAAGAATGAAGGAGTAACTCTTGCACAGCCAAGAGCAGGTGTTGCATTAGTAGATGAGCATATTAAACTTTTACAATACCTTCAAAATGAAGGTGGAGCGGACTTATTGCCAAGTACAATTGATAGTTATACAAGGCAAAATAGATACAACGAGTGTCAGGTCGGTATAGATGAAAGTATTAAAACAAAGCGTTCTATGCTAAATGGATTTCCAGCAGTAAATCATGGAGTAGCGAATTGTAGAAGAGTATTAGAAGCAGTAGATACTCCTGTGCAGGCTAGGCATGGTACACCAGATTCAAGACTATTAGCAGAGATAATACATGCCGGTGGATGGACATCTAATGAAGGTGGCGGGATATCTTATAACATTCCTTATGCTAAGAGTGTAAGTGTTGAAAAATCAATACTTGATTGGCAATATTGTGATAGGCTTGCAGGATTATATGAAGAAATGGGAATTGAAATCAACAGAGAGCCTTTTGGGCCTCTAACAGGAACCTTAGTTCCCCCTAGTATGTCAAATGCAGTGGCTATTATTGAGGGACTACTTGCTGCAGAACAAGGGGTAAAAAACCTAACTTTGGGATATGGGCAATGTGGAAACCTAGTACAGGATGTAGCGGCAATAAGAGGACTTATAGAGTTATCAGAAGAGTATTTTAGAACCTATGGATATGATGTGGAATTGACTACAGTATTTCACCAATGGATGGGTGGTTTCCCAGCTGACGAAGCAAAGGCTTTTGGTGTTATTTCTTGGGGAGCAGCTACTGCAGCTTTAGCTGGTGCAACAAAGGTTATTGTCAAGACTCCTCATGAAGCTGTAGGTATTCCAACTATGGAAGCTAATGCACAAGGTATTAAAGCAACAAAGCAAACTTTAAATCTTCTAAGAGGTCAGAGACTTCAAATGTCAAAGGAACTTGAATGGGAAATTGAATTAATAAAAGCTGAAACAAAATGTATACTAGATAAAGTTCTTGAGCTAGGAAAGGGAGATTTAGCTGTAGGTACTGTAAGAGCCTTTGAAGCGGGAGTTCTAGATATTCCATTTGCGCCAAGCATATATAATGCTGGCAAAATGCTTCCAGCAAGAGATAATAATGGTGCAATTAGATACTTAGAGTTTGGTAATGTTCCTATGAATAAGGAAATAAAGGATATCAATAAGAAGTTACTAGAAGAAAGAGCTAAGTTTGAAGGAAGAGAAGTTAGCTTTCAAATGGTTATTGATGATATATATGCAGTAGGTAAAGGTACACTTGTAGGAAGACCAGAAAAATAAAAATATATTGGAGGCGCATTGACGTGAAAATTATTGACATTGTATGTTCTGCAGGAAGAACAGGGTTTTATTTTGATGACCAAAGAGCAATAAAAAGAGGTGCAGAGTCTGATGGGTTTACATATGTGGGCGAGCCTGTAACAGAAGGCTTTACAAAAATTAGACAGGCTGGTGAGTCTATATCAGTAATGATTATTTTAGAGGATGGACAGGTAGCCTATGGAGATTGTGCAGCAGTTCAATACTCAGGAGCTGGTGGAAGAGATCCATTATTCCTTGCTGATGAGTTTATTCCGATTATAGAAAACCACATTGCTCCAAAGCTAATTGGGAGAGAGGTAATAGGCTTTAGGGAGCTTGCCGAGGAAGTTGATCATATGACTGTAGAGGGAAAAAGACTTCATACAGCAATAAGATATGGTGTTACACAGGCTATACTAGATGCTGCTGCTAAAGTTAAGAAGGTCACTATGGCAGAAGTAATTAAAGAGGAATACAACACTAATGTCGAATTAAAAAGAATTCCTATATTTACTCAGTCAGGTGACGATAGATATAATAATGTTGACAAAATGATTATTAAGGGTGCTGATGTCCTACCTCATGCATTATTCAACAATGTTGAAAAAAAACTAGGAAGAAATGGAGAAAAGCTTAAAGAATATGTTGCTTGGCTAAAGAATAGAATAGAAACTTTAAGAGCTAGAGAAGAGGACACATTTGTGATTCATATAGATGTATATGGTACTATAGGTATAGCATTTGATAATGACACAGAAAAAATGGCAAACTATCTTGGAGAACTAGAGAAGATAGCATCACCTTTTAAGCTTAGAATAGAAGGACCAATGGATGTTGAGAATAGGGAAGGGCAAGTGAAAGCTCTTAAAGAACTAAGACTAGCATTAAAAGAAAAGGGAATAAATGTTGAGTTAGTTGCAGATGAATGGTGTAATACCTTTGAGGATATTAAACTATTTGTTGACGAAGGTGCAGCAGATATGGTCCAAATAAAAACACCGGACCTTGGAGGTATAAATAATACTGCTGAGGCAATTCTATACTGTAAAGAAAATGGGATAGGTGCTTACTGTGGTGGAACATGTAATGAAACTGATAGATCTGCTCAAGTATGCGTTAATGTAGCTATTGCTTGTGGGGCTGATCAATGCTTGGCAAAACCTGGAATGGGTGTTGATGAAGGATTTATGATTGTACATAACGAAATGAATAGGGTACTTGCATTAGCTAATAGAAAGAATAGGGCTTAATTAAAATAGCATTGTACTATAAGAGGTAGGTGATACCTATGAATATAAAAACTCCTGCAAAGGCAGGGACTATGGAGTCTAATGATATATATATAATGGTTAGTCCTAATGATGGAGGCGGAATTATTATAGATCTGGAAAGCATAGTTATGAAGCAGTTTGGAAGGCAAATAGAGGAAGTTATATTAGAGACCCTGAATAAATTGAATGTGAAAGATGTCCACCTTGTTGCTAGAGATAGAGGAGCGTTGGATTATACTATAAAAGCAAGAGTGGAAACAGCAATTAAAAGGGCAATATAAGGGGTGATTTTGTGGATAGACCTAGAAGAACCATGCTTTTTATTCCTGGTAACAATCCTAATATGTTGCAAAATGCAGGAATTCTTGGAGCAGATAGTGTAATATTAGACCTTGAAGATGCAGTGAGTATTACAGAGAAAGATGCAGCAAGAATACTTGTTAAAAACGCCATAGAAGCTCTAGACTTTTGTGGCACAGAAATAGTTGTAAGGATTAATCCCCTTTCATCTGCCTTTGGTGTTACAGATATTGAAGAAATAGCTTTGGTAAAGCCTGATGCAATTATGGTGACTAAGGCAACAGAAGAAGATGTTAGAACTGCTTGTGAATTACTTACAGAAATTGAGCGAAGAGAAGGTTTTCAGCCAAAGAGTATAAAGTTATTTCCCTTAATAGAAACAGCATATGGACTTGAAAATGTATATAATATCATTAAATCATCTGATAGAGTAGTTGGTGTTTTATTAGGGGCAGAGGATTTGACTGCAGATTTAGAGATAAAAAGAACTGCGGAAGGAAAAGAAATCTTTTATGCTAGATGCAAAATTGCTGCCACATGTAAGGCGTGTAAAATAGATGCAATAGATACTCCTTTTGCAGACATGAATGACTTTGAAGGCTTTGTAAGAGATATTCAGACTGCAAAATCTCTTGGTATGACTGGAAAAGCTGCCATTAATCCAAGGCAAATAGATACAATCCATGAAATCTTTGCTCCTTCAGAAGAGGAAATAAGCTATGCCAAGGATGTAATTAAAGCAATGGAAGAAGCTCAAAGTCAAGGGAAGGGCGTTTTTTCACTAAATGGTAAGATGGTTGATGCACCTATTATTACAAGGGCACAGAATGTACTGAAAAAAGCAAAACTAGCAGGATTGCTATAAAGGGGGAGATACTATGAAGAATACTCTTGGAAGAGAAATCCCTGAACATATACAAGGATATGGAGAAGTTAAGCCTTTTAAAGGTGCATTTGAATCCTTGGGCGAGGTAAGGAAAAAATCTGTAAAGATACATAGTGCCATGCCAAGTCAAGCCAAAGTATTGGGTTCTATTAAAGAGGCTTTGGATAAATGTAATATAAAAGATGGTATGGTTGTTTCCTTTCATCATCATTTGAGAAATGGCGACTATGTGCTTAATATGGTTCTTAAGGAAATAGCAATGATGGGTATAAAGGATATAAAAATAGCTGCTAGTTCTATTTTTCCAATACATGAACCACTTGTCCATTATATAAAGACTGGAGTAGTTACTGGAATATATGCAAACTATATTTCAGGACCAGTAGCAGAAGCAATTTCAAGAGGAGAACTACAGAAGCCTGCTATAATGCATACCCATGGAGGAAGAGCAAGGGCTATTGAGTCAGGAGACCTTGCAATAGATATAGCTTTTATAGCTGCTCCAACATGTGATACTTACGGTAATATAAATGGAGTAGATGGAAAGTCAGCCTGTGGAGCTCTAGGTTACGCAGTGCCAGATGCTCTTTATGCTGAAAAAACTGTGGTTATAACAGATAACCTAGTGCCATATCCGGCATGTCCTATTGAAATTAGTCAAGAGTATATAGATTATATTGTTCAAGTTGAAAGCATAGGAGATGCAAAAGGAATTGTATCAGGCACTACTAGAATTACTAAAGATCCTGTAGGACTTAAAATAGCCAAAATGACTTCAAAGGTAATCGAAGCATCAGGGCTACTTAAAGACGGATTTTCATTCCAAACAGGAGCAGGTGGAACATCTTTAGCAGTAGCTGCTTATGTAAAGGAACTAATGCAGAAAAATAACATTAAAGGAAGCTTTGCAGCAGGAGGAATTACAGGATATATTGTAGAGATGTTTGAAGAAGGATTATTTAATGCAATATTTGATGTACAGTGCTTTGATTTACAGGCAGTAGAATCCTATAGAAATAATAAAGGACATCAAGGAATGTCTGCATCCATGTATGGAAATCCACATAATAAGGGTGCAGTTGTAAATAATCTAGATGTGATGATTTTAGGGGCAACTGAAATAGACTTAGATTTTAATGTAAATGTTACTACTGGTTCTAATGGAATGATTATGGGAGGTTCAGGAGGTCATAGCGATACAGCTGCTGGTGCAAAGTTGGCTATAGTAGTTACTCAGCTTATTAAAGGAAGACTTCCTATAGTAGTAGATAAAGTTACTACGGTAACTACTCCTGGAGAGACTATAGATGTCCTAGTTACAGAAAGAGGAATTGCTATTAATCCTTTAAGACAGGATTTAATAGAAAAGCTAGGAAAAACTAATTTACCAATTATGTCTATTGAGGAACTAAAGAAATTAGCTGAAAATATGACAGGTGTTCCAGAAAAAATACAGTTAGATGATAAAATAGTGGCTGTTGTAGAATATAGAGATGGTACGGTTATAGATGTTGTTAGAAAAATAAGGGATTGATGTTATGCAGGATATAAGAATTGAAACCATTGATTTAAATAATAGTGACAGGCTAAAGGTTGAAGGTTTTCTTTCAACCTTTAATCTGCTTTTAGATAAAGATGTAGAGCGTACTATTGTAGCAAAATACAGAGATGAAATAATAGGCACATGTTCATATGCTGGAAGAGTACTAAAGTGCTTCGCAGTAAAAGAAGAATATCGGGAGTTAGGTATTGCTTCCAAACTTATTACTCAAATAACTAATGAACTCTTTGATAAGGGTATTTTTGAAACTTTTATTTTTACGCAACCAAAGAATATTTCTTTATTTAAGGGACTAAATTATAATGAGGTGCAAAGTGTAGAAGAAGTTGCACTATTGGAAGCTGGAATGTGTAATGTTGATAGATATATAGAAAAAATGTTTAAAGAAAGTGGCTTAGATAATAAGAAAAAAGCTGCTATAGTAATGAATTGTAATCCTTTTACATTAGGTCATAGATATTTAATAGAGAAAGCATCTAAAGAGAATGAAGAAGTGATTATATTTATTGTTGAAGAAGAGCGTTCACTTTTTCCCTTTGAAATAAGAAAAAAATTAGTTAAAATAGGTACAAGTGATTTAAAAAATGTCCATGTATTATCTGGTGGTAGCTATATTATTTCATCTAGTACTTTTCCATCATATTTTTTAAGGCAAGAGGATATTAGATTGAGTGCTTACACTAAACTAGACGCAGAGATATTTGGCAGATATATTAGTCCTGTTTTTAATATAGAAAGACGATATGTAGGGACAGAGCCATATTGCAATATTACAAGCCAATATAATAAATCACTAACAAATATATTGCCTAAGTATGGTATTGAGGTAGTAGAAGTTAACAGACTAAATATAGACAATAAACCAATTAGCGCTTCAGAGGTTAGAAAACTTATCAAGCATGAAGAATTTCAAAAAATTAGAGAATTTGTTCCTGAAACAACCTTTGATTTCTTAATGTCTAATGAGGCTAAGCCAATTATAGAGAAAGTTAAAAGGAGTGATTCTCCTCATTGATTGATAGAATTTTAAGAGATAGAGAGCAAAGATATTATGAAATACTATCTTTAATAACTGAATACAATATGCCTGTTATATGCGGAAAGATTAACTATCCTGGTAATGATAAAAATACTATAGAGGCTAAAAAGGCTTTTCAAATTCTTAAGCAAATATTGATAGAGAAATTCTCTAACAATATTGTTTATTCCAAAACTCTATCTGGAGATGATGGAAGTAGTATACTTATAGTAGCAGATATGGAGTCTTTAGAATCTAAAAAAATAGCAATTACTTTAGAATTAACACATCCATTGGGAAGAATATTTGATATAGATGTATACTTTGGGGATGGAGAATCTATAGGCAGAGAAAATCTAGGAATGGAACCTAGGAAATGTGTATTATGTGGTGAGAATGCTAGAGTATGTATGAGAGCAGGTAGACATAGTCTTCAGGAGGTAGTGGATAAAGTAAATAAGATGATTCGTGGTTGCATGTAATTAGTAAAGGTATATTTAAGACTAGCCAAAGTTTAATTTTACAATTAAGATAATTGAAAAGGACTTATATTTTGTAATAATACATTATTAGTTTAGTATTACATTAACAAATGATTTACCAGTAAATCAACTTTGAATTACAAGAAGTACCAAATGCAATATTGACTTTTTTAATTTGAGGATTTTTTGGAGGAGAATAGATTGCCTTTTGATACTAAGTTTTGTGAAGATATTAGTGAAATAGCCATAAACTCCATGCTATTAGAAGTCTCTGCCACACCAAAGCCTGGTCTTGTAGATAGAAATAATTCAGGTGCTCATAAGGATATGGACTTTTATACATTCATGAAAAGCAGTGCATCTCAAGTACACACTTTTTATAAATGCGCATTAGAGGGTTTAAAATTTGAAGGTAAGGATAAAAGAGAATTGTTAAAGCTTATTCGACCTATAGGAATAGAAGGCGAAAATAAAATGTTCAAAGCTACCAATGGTGTAAATACCCATAAAGGATTAATATTTTCTTTAGGAGTTATTGCAGCTGCAACAGGACTTCAGTACAGGGAAACACAAAAAAATATGAAGGTAGAAGATATTTGTCATAAAGTTACCGAAATAGCAGAAGGCATAGTATCTAGAGAGCTAGGAAATTTAAAAAATAAAGAGGCTTTAACCTATGGTGAGAAGTTATTTAAAAATCACGGAATCAAAGGTATAAGAGGTGAAGTAGAATCTGGATTTCCTACTGTGAGAGATTATTCCTTACCTTTACTCAAGGAGCTTATGGAAGGTAAGGAAAGCATTAATGACAACCTAGTTCAAGTGTTACTTCACCTTATGACTGTTGTAGAGGATGTGAATATATTAGGAAGACATGGAATAGAACAGTTAGAATATACTAAAATGGCAGCAAAAGAGGCTTTAGTCTTAGGAGGCATATTTACAGAAAAGGGAAGAGAAAAAATTCTAAAATTAGATGAAGAATTTATCAAAAAAAACATTAGTCCAGGAGGGGCAGCAGATTTGTTAGCAGTGACTCTAATGCTTTATTTTTTAGAAAATCTATAAAAAATCTTACAAAGGACATAATAATTACAAAATCTATTATACTAATGCGATACAAAAAAGAAGAGGAAGAAGGTAATAGAATAGTGGATTTAGTATGTCCTTTTTGCAATGGGATTCAGGAAACGAATAAAATTTGTCCAAAATGTTCTTCTAAAATGGGGGATAATGGACCAATTGTAAATTTTTTAGATGATTATAGTCCTTACTTATCTAACGATATAACACAACTTATAGATGGAGTACCACATTATCAATGTATTCATTTATTTAGCTGTGACAACTGCGGATACGATGAGAGGGTTATAATAAATAGAGTAAGGATGTAACACCCTTACTCTATTTTAATAAATTGTTTTTTTCTGTTCTTATATATGGCTAGATACTTAAAATTAAGCTCTCTCAAAAGCTTGACTGCTTCCTGATAATCAAATCCAATATGTTCAGGAGTATGTGCATCTGAGCCTATAGTGATAGTTTCGCCACCAAGTTTTTTATAGAGCTTTAGTATTTCTGCAGTGGGAAGATAGGAGTTTATGCCATATCTTATACCAGAGGTATTTATCTCTATTCCTTTATCTTTATCGATAATCTTTTTTAGAACCTTTTCGATATGGTCCTTATATTCTTCAAGTTTTATAGTCTTGTTGTCCATATACTTAACATATCTATCTATTAGGTTAATATGTCCAACAACATCAAAATCACTAAAATTATCTAATACCTTATACATTTCACTATAGTAAAGTAAGTAAGCATCTATTAAGTTTCTATTAGTAAACAACTCGCCTTCATGGATTTCCTTACCCATCACTGTATGAATTGATAGAATAATGAAGTCGAAGTTATCTAAGTTAATTTTATTCTGAATACTATCAACTAAGTGGGGCTGCATACCAAGTTCAATTCCACTCAAAATTTCTATTTGATCTCTATAATTAAACTTAGCTTTATTTAGTTTACTAAAGTAATCATACTCATCAAAAATAAAATCAATTTTATCATCTCCATAATCATAGTCAATATGATCTGTGAAGCAAAGAGTTTTGATGTTTTTTTCTAAAGCGCCTTTTACCATATCTTCCATAGAGTATCTACAATCTCCAGAAAACCTACTATGGACATGATAATCGTACATTTATAACCACTCCTAATATATAATTAAGCTACAAAACTTATTCTACTAAATATATTATAAAAAGTAAATGAATTAATTGCTTTTTTCTTCTATCTGAAAATCTTCTTTATATTGTAATTTATAAAGCTCATAGTACATGCCACCTTTATTCAATAATTCCTGGTGAGAGCCTATTTCTTTAATTCGTCCCTTATGGAGAACGATTATCTTATCAGAACGCTGTATAGTTGATAATCTATGAGCTATAGCTATAGATGTTCTTCCTTTAACTATTTTACCTAGCGCATCCTGTATGAGAAGTTCTGTTTCTGTATCAATATTTGATGTTGCCTCATCTAATACTAATATATCGGGCTTAAACGCCAATGCTCTTGCAAAAGCAAGAAGCTGTCTTTGCCCTGCTGAAAGAGTAGAGCCTCTTTCCATCACAGGCTCCTCATACTTCTTAGGAAGCTTTTCAATAAAAGTATCAGCATTAACATATTTAGATACTTCAATAATTTCCTCATCAGATATATCTTCATTATTTAGTCTAATATTATCTTTAATTGTTCCTGTAAATAAAAATACATCTTGAAGAACTATTCCTATTCGCCTTCTTAACTGATACTTATCCATATCTTTAATATCAATTCCATCAATTAGTATCTGTCCCTTTTGTATGTCATAAAACCTGTTAATTAAGTTAATTATAGATGTTTTTCCTGCACCTGTTGCACCTACAAATGCTACAGTTTCTCCAGGATTTATTGTGAAGCTTACATCTTTAAGTACCCAGTTATCTTTTTCATATGCGAACCATACATTTTTAAATTCAATTTTACCCTTTATATGCTCATTATGAACTGGTTTCTCAAGATTTTTAACATCTTCTTCAGTATCTAAAATCATGAAAATCCTTTCAGATGAAGCCATTGCAGATTGAAGAATGTTATATTTTTCTGTTAAATCTAATATTGGCTCAAAAAACATTTGGAGATAATTTATAAATGCATATAGTACTCCAAACTCTATGACTCCATTAATAACATTATTTCCTCCAATCCATACAATAAGTGTTATGCCTAGAGAGCGTATTATTTCTACAAGAGGTCTAAATACAGCGTATAGTTGGATTTCTCTTTTAGTTGCATCCAAATAGTCTTTATTTATTCCTTCAAACTCCTTAAACTTCTTATTCTCTTTACTAAATATATGAACGGTCTTCATTCCCGTAATATTTTCATTTAGTGATGAGTTTATTCTAGCAAGTCTTACCCTTACTGCTCTATATACTTTTCTAATCTTAATTCTAAATATAGTTGCTGCTATGACTATAAAAGGTAAGACTGTAAAAGAAAATAGAGCTAATTTGGCATTCATATTAAACATTGTGATTACTATGCCTGCTAATAGAAATATATCCTTAAAAAGTGTTACTAGTACACTTGAATACATTTCATTTAATGCTTCTGTATCATTTGTAACTCGAGTTACCAGTCTACCGACTGGATTTTTATCAAAATATGATAGAGACATTTTTTGTAGATGAGAAAAAACTTCTTGCCTTATATTAAAAATTATTTTTTGACTAGTATAGTTTAATATAAAGACTTGTATGTAATTAAATACAAAGCTTAAAGTAATTACTGCAAGAAAAATCAATCCAATAATCTTTAGGCTTTGTACATCACCTTCTCTAAAAAGTTTATAATCCTCTGCCGAAAGTAGATTTGCAGTGTATCTATCATTATCTATGTTTATTATATAACTATTATCCTGCTCTTTTACAGTAGGCTTAGTGCTTTCATTATCAATATAGCCATCAACAAGGTAGTGATTACCATTGACTTTTACTATGGTTTTAATCTCAGCAGCCTTTGCTGCTTCTTTCTCAAAATCAGTTAGTTTATTTTCTCTGACAAAAATTTTATCTTTATATAATATGCCTTCCATACCTGAGTCTTTGTCAAATACATACATTGGATTAAGGTAAGCTCTTATGTTATCATCAATTGCGTATTTTAATATATATGGACGTGCCAAATCACCAGCAGTTACTGCCATAAGGAGGACTATACATATTAAGATATACATCCAGTAAGGTTTTGTATAAGTTAGAAGTCGCTTCATCAGCTTAGAATCATAGGCTTTACCTAGGTTTTCTTCTTCATGAAAATTAGTCATTTGCCAATCCCCCCATTATAGATTTTGAATTCTATCTTCTAATAGCTGTTTTTCGTAGATGTCCTTATAGATACCTGCATTTTTTACTAATTCATCATGAGTTCCTCTTTGTACAATTTTTCCATCATCTAGTACAATTATCTCATCTGCATTTTTAATGGTAGAAATTCTATGAGAAATAATTATTGTTGTACGGGATTTCATGATTTCATTTAAATTTTCTAATATCTTCTCTTCAGTTTGTGTATCTACTGCAGACAAACTATCATCTAGTATTAATATACCAGGGCTCTTGATTATTGCTCGTGCAATAGAAGTTCTTTGCTTTTGTCCTCCAGACAATGTTACCCCTCTTTCACCGAGTATAGTATCAAATTTTTGAGGAAATTCTATAACATTAGAATATAGTTCTGAAAGTTTTGCAGCTTCTATTATTTTTTCTTCCCTTACTTCGTCTTCAAAAGCAAAGCCGATATTATCTCTTATAGTTGTAGAGAAAAGGAAACTTTCTTGGGGAACATATCCTATATTTTCTCTTAAAGATTTAAGTGTAATATCTTTAATGTTAATTCCATCAACATAGATACTTCCTTCATTTATATCAAATAAACGAACAAGCAAGTTTACTAATGTAGTTTTTCCGCTTCCTGTCCTTCCAATGATTGCTAGGGTATTTCCTTGTGCAACTCTAATGTTAATATTTTTGAGGGCATAATTATTGCTACCAGGGTATTTAAAGGATACATTGTTGAACTCAATGTCTCCCTTTATTTCAGAAAGAGCCTTTGAGTTCTTGCTATCTACTATTTCTGGCTTTTCATCAAAAATAGCATTTAATCTCTCCATTGAGGCAATTCCTCTTTGAAATATATTTATTACCCAGCCAATAGCCATTATGGGCCATACTAGAAGTCCAAGATAACTATTGACTGCTATAAAATCTCCTAGAGAAATCTCACCATTAATAACCGACATTCCTCCATACCATATCAAAATGAGAAAACTCAATGCAGATATAAATTGAATAAGTGGAGAGAACAGTCCCCAGACTTTTATAAGGTTTATATTCATTTTAAAATTATATTCATTAGCATCTGTAAATTTATCAATCTCTTTTTCTTCTTGAACAAAGGATTTTATTACTCTTACTCCTGCAAAGTTTTCTTGAACCTTATCAGTTAAACTAGAAAAAGCCTCTTGAACATCTTTAAATTTTCCATGTATCATCTTTCCAAATTTCAAAACTAGAAAAGCTAAAAATGGTAATGGTATAAGAGATATTAGTGTTAGCTTTAGATTGGCAGTGCCTATCATTGCATATATGGCTGATATTGTTATGAAGATTGCATCAGTTAACATTACAATGCCAGGACCTAGTGCCATTCTTACTGCATTAATGTCATTTGTTGCATGAGCCATTAAATCTCCAGTTTTATGATTATTAAAATAGTTAGTTGAAAGAGACTGAAGATGTCCAAATAGCTTATTTCGTATATAATACTCTAGCTGTCTTGAAGTATTATTGATATAAATCCTCCAAAAATATCTTCCTATACCAATAACAAGTCCAGTAGCAATTATATAAGCTGAATATTTTACAAGGTTTTGGCGAGTTAATGTTCCTGATTCAAGTGAATCAGTGACTATCCTAAATATTTGAGGCACTAATAGTTGAGCTATATCAACTATTAAAAGCCACATAACACCTAGTATATATTTCCACTTATGCTTGATGAAAAAATCTTTTAGTGTTTTGAAATTATGCATACTACGCCTCCTTAACATGACAGAAATAACATTTCTATATTTATTTCGACACTCAAAATATTATACCTTCTAATTAAATAAATTTTTTTTACACTAATAATTTTCTAATACGAATATTTTTTAAACTATGTTGAACACTAAGATTAAAGTAATCATCAATCTAATTAAAATATAATTAATATGAGCTTTGGGAGGTGAAAAAGTATGCAAATGAACAATATGGATATATTAAAGAAGAAGCTTTTAGATGCACAGGAAATGGTAAGAGACTACGAAATGTTTTCAAAACAAACAGATGATAAGGAAATTCAAAAGGCATTTAAGCAATTTGCAGAGGAATCAGGAATGCAGGCAAGTAAGATGCAGGCTATGATAGATAAATATGAAGGATTTAAATAGACAAAAAGGACTTACAATAGTCCTTTTATTATTTTTCTTGAAGGAAAAAACATAACAGTGAAGAAATAATACAAATAAGATAAAAGAAATTTTTATTTATATGTAAACAATTCATAATCCTAGAATATAATTATGGGAAGGAGGGATAAAAGAACTATGAAAAGACCGTTAATTATTGCACATAGAGGGGCTTCTGCATATGCTCCTGAAAATACTATGGCTTCATTTGTTAAGGCTATGGAGATGAAATCTGATGGAATTGAAATAGATGTACATATGACAAAAGACAATGTTTTAGTTGTTTGTCATGATGAAAAAGTGGATAGGACAACAGATGGAGAAGGATTTATTAAGGACTTTAACTTATCAGAACTAAAAAAGCTTGATGCAGGAAGCTGGTTTGGAGAAGAATTTAAAGGACAAAGGATACCAGAGTTAAGTGAGGTGCTAGAGCTAATAAAGGATACTGATATCCTATTAAATATTGAGATTAAGAATGCTCCAATTATATATCCTGATATTGAGAAAAAGACAATTAATATGATTACAGAATATGGAATGGAGGATAGGGTGATTATATCTTCATTTAATCACTATAGTCTAATAGAAGTTAAAAAGATAAATCCTAGAATAAAAACTGGAATATTATATATGGCAGGGTTAGTAGAACCTTGGATATATGCAAAAAGACTAAATGCTGATGCTTTACATCCACTATTCTATAATCTATTTGCACCTGATTTTGTGAAGGAATGCTTTGAAAATGGAATAATGCTAAATCCATTTACTGTTGATGACGAAAGATATATTGAGGCATTAGTTAGCCTCAAGATAAATGGTATTATAACAAATTGTCCTGATATAGCAGTGAAAATAAGAGATAATATTGGAGGAAATTAGATGAAACTTAACTACAAAAAGACTTTTATTTTAGGTCTTGGTTTTTTTGTAATCAGTTTAGTATGGTCAGTTTATAATTATTATGTACCTTTATTTTTAAGGGATTTTATTGATAGTCAGTTTTGGATAAATGGTATTATGACATTTGACAATATTTTAGCTGTATCATTGATCCCCGTTATTGGAGCCATGAGTGACAATACGAGAACTAGATTTGGTAGAAGAATGCCTTTTTTAATATTGGGAATTCCTATATCCGCCATATTATTTAGTGTACTACCTTTTTATACTAGCCTTTTAAGTATAGTCATTATTCTATTTTTTCTTAATTTATCTATGTCAATATACAGGGCACCTACAATAGCCTTAATGCCTGACATTACGCCAGCTCCACTTAGAAGTAAAGCAAACGGGGTTATTAATTTTATGGGAGGATTAGCCTCTGTACTAGTTTTATTTGTTGGAGCATTCGTATATGAGTATAATAAATATTTGCTATTTATTGCAACTTCAGTGCTTATGATAGTATCCTTATTCCTTTTACTAAAATTCATAAAGGAGCCTGATAAAGGAGTTATCAGTAAAGAGGATAAAGTTAATATCTTTGGAGCCTTATCTGAGGTCATAAAGAACAAGGACAAAACCACTCTTTATATATTATGTGCAATTTTCTTTTGGTTTGTTGCATACCAAGGAGTTGAGGCTACTTTTAGTAATTATAGCGTCTATTATCTAGGAACTACTGAGAAAACAGGTTCAATAATCCTAAGTAGCTTTGCGGGAATGTTCTTAGCATTTGCTATTCCAAGTGGTTTTATAGCTTCAAAGGTGGGTAAGAAAAAGACTATTTTAATGGGGATTATAGGTTTGGTTATAGTATTTCTCATTTTGTCAACAGTTAGAACTACTACTACATTTTTATCACTTCCTTTTAATATAATAATGATGATTCTTATGGGAATAGGAGGATTTTTTTGGTCTCTAATTAACATTAACTCTTATCCTATGGTTGTAGAGTGTACTACAGAAGATAAGATAGGTACCTATACTGGACTATATTATTTTTTCTCATCTTTAGCAGCTATACTAGGGCCTTTGATGTTTGGATTTTTTGTTGATATTATAGGTTTTGGCTTTATGTTTGTATTATCGTCCTTATCTTTTATATTAGCTTTTATGTTTATATTTTTAACTAGGTCCAAGGCAATAGAAAATAACGATAGGGAAAATACAAATTAGTGAACAATGGGCTAGTCAAATTTTTGAATGTTAATTACTTTTATTTTTATTATACTAGGTTTGCAAATTAAACTAATGGTAATTATATGAATAATGTATTATTATATATGTAGTAACAGATAATTCTTATTCATAAGAACAAGTGAGAAAGGTGAAATTTATGAAGAAAATAAAAGTAATATACAATCCTTCTTCTGGTAGACAAATTATTCAAAAGAGAATAGATAATATTTGCAAAATACTTTTGGATAATGGGTATCTAGTAGGTAAGGTGGCAACTCAAAAAAAAGATGATGCTATGTTTGAAACAATAAAATGCTGTAAAGAAGACTGGGATGCTATAGTAGCTTGTGGCGGAGATGGCACTGTAAATGAAGTAGCGACAGGGATTATATTAGGAGGCAGGAAAATTCCAGTTGCAATTTTAGCTGCAGGCACTGTCAATGATTTTGCAAATTATATGGGACTTCCAAAAGATTCAAAAGAATTTTGTGAAATGATAATGAACGAGAATACTATAGATGTTGATTTAGGGAATTGGGGGAATAAGTATTTTGTCAATGTAGCTGCTGGAGGTTTTTTAACTAATGTAGCTCACCAAGTACCTACTGAAAGCAAAAATGTTCTAGGTAGAATGGCTTATTACCTAGAAGGACTTAGAGAAATACCTAAACAGATGTTTAATGGAATAAATGTTAGAATAACTAGTGAAGAGTATTCTTCCGAGGAAGAAATATTCCTGTTTTTAGTTTCTAATAGCTCTTCAATTGGTGGCTTTAAAATGCTTGCTCCAAAAGCTCAAGTAGAAGATGGGCTATTAGATTGTATTATTATTAGAAAATCAGAAATACAGGATGCACTATCTATTTTCTTAAATATATTAAAAGGTGAACATATAAATCATCCAAATGTGAAGTATTTTAAGACTAAAAAGGTTACTATAGAGTCAGAAGACGAAGTGCAAGTAGATATTGATGGTGAATATGGAGGAGTCCTTCCAGCAACTTTTCAAGTAGTACATAGGGGCTTCCGAATATTTAACTAACTACTAAAGGAGCCGCCAGGCTCCTTTGTATTATTCACTAGTTGTTTTATCTATCAAATTTTCACTGTTCATGCTTTCCATTTTACATTTACCTTCGAAAATAGCATTTTCATCTACTATTAGAGTTTTTACTTCTACATCTCCAACAAGTTTTGCTGTATTACCTAATCTAAGATGCTCATTACATCTAATATTGCCATAAACTGTTCCAGATATAAAAATATTATTGCCCTCTAGATTACCAGTGATTTTTCCATCTGCTCCTATGGTTATATTTCCATCTGCAACAATATCTCCATCGATTTCACCATCAACTCTAATAGTTCCATTAGCTTCTATTTTTCCAATTAGCTTAGTATTTTTACCGATTAAGGTATCTATTTTATCTGAACTATCTTGACCTTTTTTAAACACATTTATCCCCCCAAAAATTAGTTAGTCTAGATTATCTATAACCTTCATTGGATCGATTGGATTTCCGTTTAATCTTACCTCAAAGTGAAGGTGAGGACCAGTACTTCTACCTGAGTTTCCCATTTCACTGATGGTTTGCCCTTTTTCAACCTTGTCTCCAACCTTTACTAATAATTTTCTATTATGTCCATAAACAGACTGATATCCATATCCATGGCTTATAATAATATATCTTCCGTAACCACCATTATATCCAGCAAAAGTTACAATTCCGCTTCCTGCTGCCTTTATCTCTGTTCCAGAGCTATTTGCTATGTCTATTCCATTGTGAAACTCTCGCCCTCTTCCAAAAGGATTTTTTCTATAGCCAAATCCAGAAGTAACTCTGCCAGTAGTAGGCATTAAGTTAGGCTTTGCATCAAGATATTTTAATTTGACTTCAACATCCTCTATAAGAGAGTTTAAATCTTGATGACTTTTATCTAATAAAGAAGATAATTCTTTTATTTGAATTTCGATGTCGTTTTTACTTGAGTCTAAAAGAAAATCTGTTTTAAGGCTTGGACCACCTCGAGAAGGAAGACGACTAATATTTTGTTCTGGATCTTCTTCTTTTTCAGAGAAATCTTCAAGACCTACTAATGATTTTACAATTCCCTGCAAGTTGTCTATGGTTTCTAGCTTTTCCTGAACTTCTGCAGATATATTTCTTAATTTGGCAATCTCTTGTTCTTGCTGCTGGTTTATTTCCTCTAGTGCATTTAGTTTATTAGTCTTTTCACTATATTCTTGTTTCAAGATATTATACGATGTATAAAGTTTAAAACATAGATATCCTGAAATGAATAATAAAGTGGCAACTAATGCTGCAAGAAATTTTGGGACCCAGGTTGCAATATTTACTTGACTGACTTGTTTTGAATGGGGAATTATTAACAACGAAAACGTCTGTGCTTTCTTGTTTTTAATATGTACGGTTTTCACTTTTGCCCCCCTTTCAAGATAGTATCATATGTATTATATCATTAAATATAATATATTCTAGCAATATTTACTAAATCTTTTTTACAAAAAATTAAATTTTAAAATTGGTTTCTTTTGTCAGGAAACCAAAGAAAGCTTCTATACTTTGAAAGATTGACTAATTTATCATTATAATATAATATATTTAGTGAGGCGAAACATATTAGGAGGTGAAACCATGAACCAAAAAGAAGTTGAGAACAATGTAGTATCAATTGAGAAATATTTAAGAAGAATTGATTGGATTATTAGGAAAAAAGGTAGGGAGATTTTAAAAGACATAAGTATTACAGACCCTCAATTTGTTGCACTTCAGCACTTAGTAAACAATAAACAACTTACTATAGGAGAGCTAAGTCAAAAAATGTCCTTAGCTTGTAGTACTATTACAGATTTAATAGATAGAATGGAAAAAAGTGAGTTAGTTACTAGAGAAAAGGATGAACAAGATAAAAGAGTTGTTAGATTAGTGGTTCAACCTAAGGGTCACGAAATAGTAAAGCAAGTATTAGAAAAAAGAAGGGAATACTTATCAGAAAAATTAGCAGGCTTAAGCGATGATGATAAAGATGTTCTATTAAAAAATCTAAAATATTTATATGATGCTATGACTGATGAAAAAAATAAGGAGGGAAAAGAATAAAGTGACTGAAGAAACAGTGAATGCAAAAAGCGATGAACTGCCTGAGTCTAATTTGGAGCAATCCACACTTAAACTAGCTCTACCTGCTATAGGAGAAATGCTAATGCAAACTCTCTTAGGCTTTGCAGATATGGCTATGGTTGGCAGTTTAGGAGCAACAGCAATAGCAGCAGTAGGACTTAGCGATATGCCCATGATGACATCTATGTCTTTTTTTGCTTCTATAAGTGTTGGTACTACAGCTCTAGTTGCTAGAGCTATTGGAGCGAAAAAACAAGATGAAGCTAATAATGTGGCGAGGCAGTCCTTAATATTAACCATAATTATGTCTGCAGTATTCGTAGTATTAGGGCTATCTCTTGCTGTCCCCATTGTTAAGCTAATGGGAGCTGAGCCTGATGTAGTACCTATATCAGCTTCTTACTTTAGCATAAATGCCTGGGGATTTCCTTTTATGATAATAACCATGGTTATGAATGGTGTATTACGTGGTGGAGGAGATACTAAAACTCCCATGTACATAAATGGAATTTCTAATATAGTTAATATAGTGGGAAACTTTTTTTTGATATATCAGAGTAGAAATATAGACATTAATATTCCTTTCCTTAATAAAAACATTTCACTATTTATTCCAGGAGCGGGATGGGGAGTTGATGGAGCAGGAATTGCTACTACCTTCTCAAGATTTGTTGGGTTTGTAATTATAATGTGGATTCTAGTTAAAGGCAGAAGATTTGTAAGGATTGACTTTAAAGAAAAATGGAGATTTGATACTCTAGTTATAAAAAGGATTTTTAACATTGGAATTCCTGCGGCTGTAGAGCAATTTCTTATGAGGTTTGGTCAATTACTATTTAGTAGAATAGTTTCATCTCTAGGAACTGTTACATTTGCTGCACATAGGATTACTATGACTGCTGAATCTTTATCCTTTAATGCAGGCTTTGGATTTGCCTTAGCAGCTACTACTTTAGTAGGCCAATATTTAGGTGCAGAGAAACCAAAATTAGCAGAGAAAAGTGGATTTATAGCTGTTAAGATGGGTGCGATTTTAATGGCTATAGTTGGGGTCTTTTTCTTTATATGGCCAGATTATTTTCTTAGGATATTCACTGATGATAAAGAAATAATAGACATGGGTAGAATTTGCTTAAGAGTAGTAGCTATATCACAACCATTCTTAGCAGCAGTTATGGGTTTCTCTGGGGCTTTAAGAGGTGCTGGAGATACTAGGCGAGTTTTAGTAATAACTCTAACGGGAATATGGGGCATTAGGTTGCTATTAACTTATATCTTTGTCATTATTTTCAAATGGGGTTTGATAGGTGCCTGGATAGCTATGAGTATAGACTTAATAGTTAGAGGAATATTATATTTCTTTATGTTTAGGGCTGGTAAGTGGAAGCATATAAAAGTATAGGATAAAACCGAATAAGCAATATAGAGTTATTTACTCTATTTTCTAACCCATAGTAAAGTCCTCATTTATTTTGCTTTATGCAGAGGATTTTTCTATGGGTTTCTAAGTATACATATTTAAGTATTTTTATAACAAATAGAAAAATCCTACTTTGATGTTCCTACATAGGATGATTTCCCATTAATGAGTTTAAATAAATGTTTCCTGTGCTTATAATGTTTTGATAGAAACTTAAATTTATGTATTAAAACATCTTAATATTTGTGATATAATATTTATAAGTGTGTTTCCTAATTTTAGGTTCCAACGGGAATATTTTCAGCTTATGGGGGAAATAAGATGCAACTGATCAATAGTAGATATAGAGTCAATAGAATATTCAAAACATATGACCATAGTGTATTATATATGGTATATGACTTATGGAATAATAATAATGAACTATTGTTAAAGTTGTTTATCAATGACAGCAACAATTACTCCCTTTTTAAGGAACTTGTGGATACTTTTATCAAAATGAAAAGCTTAAGACATAAATGCATTATTGCTAACCATAGTCTTGATATTGTAAGTTCTATTAACAATAAATCTATTACTATGAAGCAGTTTTTTTATACATTCGACTTTATTAAAGGCACTAAGCTTAGTAATCATATTGGAAAAATGAATATTGATCAGATACTATATGTTGTATACCAGCTTTTAGAATTAGCGTCATATATGGCTTTTAGAGGTTATACATATAAATTTATTAATCCAGACAATATTTTTGTTGTTGATAGCAGATTTAGTATTAAATTAGTTGATTATGCGACAATTTATGAAATAGACTTAAAAAATTTATATGACGATGAATATAATTTATTTACAGCTCCAGAGATAAGATTAAAGCAAAATGATCCAAAGATTGGAGCTGATATTTATTCAATTGGTATGGTGTTTAAAGCCATGTTGTCGGGTTATGCCTCTATTAATACTGAAGAAAAATTTATAATATCAAAAGAGTTAGGCTTAAGTGAAGCTCAGAAAAGCAGAGTTATTAAAATTATTAAAAGATTAACTGATAAGGATTGTGATTTAAGAATTAAGGACGTAAGTGAGATTGCTAGAGAAATTAACAGTATTTTTGGAAAAGATTATAAGCTTAACTTGACAGAGGGGAGAAACATTCTAAATTTTAGCAATCCGATTATTGGTAGAGATAAAGAGATTAACAATATCTTAGAAGATGATAGTAAGCTTGATAGCCGAATAATAAATAAAAGATTAATATCATTTACAGGTGAAGAAGGCATAGGAAAAACGAGATTGTTAAATGAACTAGCCTATAGACTTAAAATGAGAAAGCGGCAAGTGTATCATACGGCTATTTCAGAATCAAACACTAGAGAATTGAGTCCAATAATTAGGATACTAAAGAGTATGATAAAGGAGTGCGATATTAGGCTAATTGATACTTATGGATGTGAACTTGTTAAGATAATACCTGAAATATCAGAATCTAGACATATTAAGCCTTCTCCTGTGCTGAGTGGAACAAAAGAAAGATTTAGACTATATGATAGAATAACAAAATTTATTATTGAACATGTAAAGAATACTCCTACATATATAATAATAGATGATCTTCATAATAGCGATATGGAAACTATTAATTTGATAAATTATTTAATTAATAGTAGCGGGCAAGCCCCTTTGGTAATGATTGTTTCATACGATAAGGATTTGCTAAAGAAAAAAAGGGAACTTAGTGATACTATAAATGGCTGGATAAGTCAAAAGAAGAGTTATGAACATAGACTTTTACGTTTGAATTTGGATGAGACTACTAGCTTAATAAAAAGTGTTCTTGGAATTAGTTACAAGCCGATTAGATTCTCTACTAAGGTTATGAACGATACGCTAGGAAATCCTGCACATATAGAAGAAGCTATCAAGAACTTTGTTGCTACAGGTGAGCTCTTTATTAATGAAAGAGGTAATTGGGATGCTCCTACTATGAATTATACCACTTTATACATTCCACCCAATATAGAAGATGCAATAGAAAGACAGGTGAAACTCCTTGATAAGGAGTTATTAGAGATAGCTAAGTATGTTTCAATATTTAATACTTCTGTTTCAAAAAATATAATTAAGAAAATAGCTACAGATTACAACAATGATGTTGAGATGTTAATCGATAGATTGGTTTCTATGAAAATTCTTGATGAGAGAGTTGAAGATTGGGGATTTACTTATGACTTCTATAATAGGCATATAAAGACGTTTATATATAACGATATTTCAAATGATGAAAAGCTAAGACTTCATGAAAAAGCTGCAGCAACTTTAGAAAATACCTATACTCAGCAAGATAGAGGAAATATAGATGAACTTATTTACCACTATAATATGTGTAATCAGACTGAAAAAGCTATCAATAAAATTATTTCTAATGCTAAAAAAATGAAAGGCTTAGCTGGTAACATTCAGTGTATACATTTATGGGAAAATGCATACAGGCTTATGGAAGAAACGGAAAGAAAAGACAAAGATAAACTTGAGGTATTAGCCAATCTAGGTAATCTGTACTTAGATCAAGGGATGACAAGAAAGTCAATAAAAAGTTATGAAGAAGGACTAAAAATAGCTAAAAAAATTAATTCTGCGAAGTATTTAGTGATTTGTTACAATGGTTTGGCTGCTGCATTCTATAGAAGATTTGATCTAGAGCTTACAAGACAATATGCAGAAGAGGCAAAAAAAATATCTGAAAGAAATGGATATATAGAAGAGCTATTAAAATCAGTAAGATTAGTTAATAGGGTAGATATATCAAGAGGATATTATAACAAGGTTTTTAATACTACTAGTGAATACCTGGAAATTGCTATAGAATATGGTTTTGATTTATATATTGGACATTTTTATAATCAGATGGGAATAGCCAAGCTTCATACTGGTTTTATTGATTTGGCAAAGGACTACTTTATAACCAGTGCTAATTATTTTCAAAGATCTGGAGATTCTGTCGAAACAACTAGAGCTTTAAATAATATTGGATATATGTATTCAGATTTTCTAGACGATATAAATACTGCGATGAAATATTATGAGGAAGGTATAGGGATATCTAGAAGATTTCAGTCTCTTGAGAATGAACTAACTTTGCTGAATAACATAGGGGAATTATATATAAGAACCAATGATTATGAAAAGGCTGAGCAATATATTGAGAGGATGGAAAGCATCTCTAGGGATATTGAAGATGAGAATTCACAGTTTCTATCTCAAGTTAGCTTTTGCCTCATATACCTATTCAGTGGTAAATTCGATAAGTGTCATAATCATTTTGATAAAGCCAATAGATTGTTTAATGAGGGCTTTGTAGAAGACCAAAACTTACATAAATATTTTTATTTTTTAACTAATTTTTATTTGGTTTTTGGTAACTATGAGAAAGCTCTTGAATATTTACATTATACAATCAATAATGGCTATGGAGAAAACATAGTCAAGCTAGACATGAGATTAAAAAACATATTGATAAAGTATTGGTCAAGTGGAACTATAGATAAGGAAGAAATATATGAAATAAGAAACCTATACAAAACTATTAATTACTCGGGAGAAAGAAGAAAGGGCCTATTGATACTAGCTCATATTTCTATTCTATATGGAGACCATTCACTTGCACACGATTTACTCTTAGAAGACGAGGAAATAAAGGATATATTTACTACAGACTATTTAGACTTGTTTAGAAATATGATTATAGGCACCTTGAATAAGGATAGTGATATTCTAATTAGTGTTTCAGAGAAAGTCAAAAACAAAGGATATTATGAAATTGAGCTCTTTACTAATATTGAGCTTGGAGATATTTACTTTAATAGTGGTAAATATTACAGGGCAGTAAATTGTTATTTAACTGCATTTGATTTAGTGTACAGGTTAGCAAAAAAAATACCAGATAAAAGCTTACAGGTCACCTTCGTTAATAAGAATAGGGCATCAATGATTCTACATAGGCTTAGAAAAGTTGTTTCTGTTGTTAAGGGAAGTGAAGTTATATATAATGAGCCTATTGAGTATACTGAAAACACTAGATTAGAGGACTTCTTTAATATCAAAAATATAGTGGACCTATTTAGTGAAGATATTTATAATATTGGATATAGTGAAAGCTCTGAAACTGAAAGGGAAATTGCTAATAGCTTTGAAGAGTTAATCTTACAATTGGGCAATAATTATATGGACAATTTAACTTCTATACTAAACTATGCAGTTAATAAGACTTTTGCAAGCAGAGGTTTAATTGTTATACTTGATTTTGAAACAGATCAGTTAATTACGGTGGCCTCGACATCGCAGGAAGATTTTACACCTGATAAAGAAATTATTTTATCTGAGATTAAACAAAAAAATAAGGGCATTTTAGTTAATAAGTCTTTTGGCTATGAAGGATTTGATGGGTTATCTAGTATAAATGATAATATAAAGGCTATGATATGTATGCCTATTTTTAAATTGAAGCCATTAGATGATGAGAGTAATCTTCTAGACAGAAGAAAAAGAAATAAATCAATCAATTTGGATTCTATAATTGGATATTTATATTTAGATACAGATAGAATTTTCAATAAATTTGATAGTAAGAGATATAAACTTATTGATGCTCTTTCTCACCTTATATCTATTAATATTGACAATTACATTCTTAAAATAATATCTTCAGTAGATAAACTAACAGGAGTTTATACTCGTAAACATTTTGATAGTGTATTTAAGGATTTTATCTCAATGGCCAGAAGAGATGGAAAAGACTTTACAGTTATTATGATAGATATAGATAAGTTTAAGAATGTAAATGATACCTTTGGTCATAGAAAAGGCGACGAAATTCTAGGGAGGATTGGGAGAATTATCTCTGAAAATGTAAGGAAAACTGATATTGTGGGTAGATATGGTGGAGAAGAATTTATAGTTGTTTTGCCTGATACTAAACTAAAAGAAGGAGAAATGGTTGCTGAAAAGATTAGAAAAGCAGTAGAAAAATCTAATCTGATTAATGAGAATTATCCTGTAACGATTAGCTTAGGATTATCATCTTACCCTGAACATGGGCAATCAGAAGAAGAACTTATAGAAAAGGCAGACCAAGCATCATATATAGCAAAGGAAACAGGCAGGAATATAAGTGTTTCTTGGAGTAATGACGTAGGAAAGTCAAGGAAAAGGCTTGATAGGCTAGCAGGAATAGTGACGGGAAACACTGTTAAGGATCAGAGGATTGGTTTAGTAATAATAGAAATAATCGATATAGCTAAGGAAAAAGCAGATAAAGAAGACAAGATATTTAGAGTTCTTGGTAGAATAATTGAAGCTTTAGAGGCTGAAAAAGGTATTCTTATTACACTAGATGAGGAAAAAAATATTGAAAGTGCTTATGGTAGGCTTAGATTTTCAGATGCTTGGATAGATGATTTAGAATACAATAAAAAAACAATTTACAAAGCCATTAATGAGCAGAATGGGGAGTACTTTATTGATTGGGAAGATATAAGAGAAATAGATCTAGTATCAGGGAATCCTAATTGGCAATCAGTGATTGTAGTGCCCTTAGTTAATAATGGATTAGTAAAGGGTGTACTACAGCTAACAGTGCCAATTAAGGAAAAGGAGTTTGAATACAATAGTTTTAATCTTGTTAACAATCTTGGAGGTATAATAGCAGCTATGCTATAGTCGTAGCTGCTATTACATATATATTTGATTTCTATGATATAATAAAAATTAAGAAGAAAATTAAAGGAGTGATGCTATGACTGTAACTATTAAGGACGTAGCTAAAAAGGCTGGTGTATCAATATCCACAGTTTCTAGAGTCATTAATGATTCTAAACCTGTAAGTTCAGAAATAAGACAGAAGGTTCTTGAAGTAATTGAAGAGCTAGGATATAAACCAAACGAAATAGCTAGAACATTGGTAACTAAGAAATCATTTTTAATTGGAGTAATAGTCACAGACTTAGGAGATACATATATTGCACAGTTAGTAAGAGGAATTGAAGAAGTTGGGAAAATGTATGATTACGATATTCTACTCTGTAGTACTTATGGAGACAAAGCTACAGAACTAAAATTTATGCAACTTCTAAGTAGAAAACAAGTAGAGGGTATAATATTAATTTCTGACTCACTAGATAGTGAATTTGACAAGCAAATAAAAGACTTTAAAGTGCCTTTTGTTTACCTAAATAGATATTTCTATAATGAGGACTTTCCTACTGTGACAATAGATAATTCTGAGGCTGCCTATGAGATGACTAATTATTTGATTAAATTAGGACATGATAACATTGCCTATGTATCAGCTAGTCAGGATGAACATTCATTAGAATTGTTTAAAGTAAAGGGCTATAAAAAAGCAATAGCTGAAAATGAAGGACTTGCAGATAATATTTTTTACGCTAAAGGTAGAGGTATAGAGGATGGATATGAAATATGTAGAGATATTATTGAATCAGGAAGTGATATTACAGCAATATTTTGTAGTCATGATGAGTTAGCCATCGGAGTACTAAACTATCTATATGATAATGACTTTAAGGTTCCTGAAGATATATCTGTTGCAGGATATGGAGATATTAAGATAGCTTCTGTATTCAGACCTAGATTGACAACAATTAGAGAGCCTTTTTATGATATTGGAGCAGTAGCTATTAGGAGAATAATCAAAGAGATAAAGAAAGAAAGTATAGATAATAATACTATATTTCTTCCATTTCAAATCCAGAAAAGAGAAAGCTGTGCTAAATTATAAATAATAATGATATTACAATAGATAGTCTTGCAGTGGGGTGTCAATATGACTGATAATAACAACAACAGAAGACAACAGCATGTTCTTAACAATAAAGGAATATTTTTAGCTATATGTATATTACTTTTAGTTATAATTATAATTGCTTTTATAAAGCATGGAAGATTTGTTAATAGTATGATTTTTAGCGACTATTTTTTTGTTGTAGGAACTGTACTGTTGATTTTAGGAGCACTAACAAGAACTTTTGCTTGGTTAGTGCATAAAAGATCTATATTAAAGCCTAGGGATGAAAATGAAGATGATGTAGCTAAAGCTAAGTTGGTACTTAAAAAAGCATCAAAGACACTATCTGTTATTGGATTTGTTAATATTATTATATCTTTGATTTTTGTGGTGATATATTATTATATATAGCTGGTGGTGTTGATATGAGGACTTTTATTGCTTTTGAGTTTGATAGTCTTTTAAAAGAAAGGCTTGCTTTAATTCAAGATAAGCTCAGAGGTTTTTCCATAAAGGGGAGATGGACTCATATTGATAATTTCCATCTTACCCTTAAGTTTCTTGGAGAAACAACCGTAGAACAATGTAATAAAATTGAAGAGCAACTTTCAAACACTTTAAATCATGCTAATGCTGTTAATTTGATTTTGGAGAATATAGGTTTCTTTTCAGGAGATTCGGATATTAGAGTGTTGTATTTAGGGTTAAAGGGAGAGATAGAAGCTTTACAAAATCTAAATAACATGATAGAAGAGAGCATGGTCAAGCTAGGGTACACAAGAGAGAAAAGAAGATTTAATCCTCATATTACATTAGGAAGAAATGTTGTTTTAAAAGATAGCTTTAATTCAGTTAAAGAGTTATTAAAAGATGATTGTAACTTTAGTTTTACACTAAGTAAGATTTCCTTTATGGAAAGTCAGTTTTCAAATGGAAAAAGAATATATACTCCTATAAAAACATTTTCATTATAGGGATTGATGTACAATGAATGAATAAATTCATTGGGCATCAGTCCCTTTTATACTTTATCAAGTTAAAACTATACACTGCTAAAATTTGTTGAAGGTTTAAAATTTTTTTGGAAATGTAGCAGGATTTTTTAAATAATTAAAGAATAGATAAATATGCAATTAATATTATGACAAGGAGTGATACTGTGGGGAAAGTAATTTTAGATGGAAATAACCTTACAATTGAGGATGTAGTTAATGTCTGTAGGAATAATTATAATGTGGAACTATCCCAAGATGCTATAAATAATGTGTTGAAATCAAGAGAAGTAGTAGAGAAATATGTAAATGATGAAAAGGTAGTGTATGGGATTACTACAGGATTTGGAAAATTCAGTGATGTGGTTATTTCAAAGGATGAAGCAAAAACTCTCCAAAGAAATTTAATAGTTAGTCATTCATGTGGAGTTGGAGAACCCCTAGAAGAGGAAATAGTCAGAGGAGTTATGCTTTTAAGAGCAAATGCATTAGCAAAAGGATATTCAGGCATAAGACTTGAAACTTTAAATACACTTATAGAGATGATTAATAAAGGAGTTCATCCTGTAATTCCTGAAAAGGGCTCTCTGGGATCAAGTGGTGATCTAGCACCTCTTTCTCATATGGTCCTTGTAATGCTAGGAGAAGGAGAGGCGTTTTACAATGGAACTAGATTATCAGGAAAGGAGGCAATGGATTTAGCAGGTATCCAAACTATAGAACTAACTTCAAAGGAGGGCCTGGCTTTAATTAATGGTACACAGGTCATGACAGCAATAGGTGCACTTACTATATATGATGCCATGAACTTAAGTAAAATGGCAGACATAATAGCAGGTCTAACTGTAGAGGGACTATATGGTATTGTGACAGCTTTTGATGAAAATGTTCACCAAGTACGACCGCATCAAGGTCAAATAAATACAGCAAGAAACCTATTAAGAGTATTACAAAATAGCAATATGACTACAGAGCAAGGAGAAGTAAGGGTTCAAGACGCTTATGTCCTAAGATGTCTACCTCAAATCCATGGAGCTAGTAAAGATGCCATAGAATACGTAAGGCAAAAAGTAGAGATTGAGATTAACTCGGCTACAGACAATCCTTTAATTTTTAGAGATGCAGATAAAGTAATTTCAGGTGGGAATTTTCATGGACAGCCTATGGCTTTAAGTTTTGATTTTCTAGGTATAGCTTTAGCTGAGCTTGCAAACGTTTCTGAGAGAAGACTAGAAAGACTAGTAAATCCAGCATTAAGTGAATTGCCTGCATTTTTAGTTGAAAAGGGTGGGTTAAACTCAGGATTTATGATAGTTCAATATTCTGCTGCATCATTAGTCTCTGAAAATAAAGTACTTGCACATCCTGCAAGTGTAGACTCTATACCTTCATCAGCAAATCAGGAGGATCATGTATCTATGGGGACAATCGCTGCTAGAAAAGCAAGAAGTATATTAGATAATACTAGAAAAGTACTATCAATGGAGCTTTTAGGTGCATGTCAAGCTATAGACTTAAGAGGCAATAAGGGCTTAGGAAAGGGAACTAGTATTGCTTATGAATTAGTGAGGAATGATGTAGCTAAGCTTGAAGATGACAAAATAATGTACAAGGAAATAAACAAATGTGAGTCTTTATTAAAGTCAAACATTATTGTAGAGAAAGTTGAAGAGTGTGTTGGTAAACTATATTAAGGGAGGTTAAATTATGATTAATAATCTTGATATTTCTAAAGCAATGACTATTAAGCTTGATAATGAGCTGCCACCTATGCCTAAATTTGTTGAAGGCATTAGAAGAGCTCCTAAGAGAGAGTTTACTCTAACAAAAAGAGAAACTGAAATAGCACTAAAGAATGCTCTAAGATATATACCGGTGGAGTTACATGAAAAACTAGCTTCAGAATTCTTAGAAGAGCTAATGACTAGAGGAAGAATATACGGATATCGCTTCAGACCAGAAGGAAATATTAAAGGAAAATCAATCCATGAATATAAGGGTAATTGTATAGAAGGTAAAGCTTTTCAGGTAATGATTGATAACAATCTTGACTTTGATGTAGCTCTCTATCCATATGAATTAGTTACTTACGGAGAAACAGGTCAAGTATGCCAAAACTGGATGCAATATAGGCTGATTAAAAAATATCTAGAAGTATTAACAGATGAACAAACATTAGTAATTAGTTCTGGACATCCAGTTGGCTTATTTAAATCATCAAAAGAGAGTCCCAGAGTTATCATTACTAATGCTCTTATGGTTGGAATGTTTGATAATCAAGAGCAATGGATTAAAGCGCAGGCTATGGGAGTAGCTAATTATGGACAAATGACTGCAGGTGGCTGGATGTATATAGGACCACAAGGAATAGTTCATGGAACGTTTAATACTATTCTTAATGCAGGTAGAATAAAGCTTGGAGTGAAAGACGACGGAGACCTAAGAGGACATTTATTTGTTTCTTCAGGACTTGGTGGAATGAGTGGAGCTCAAGGTAAAGCTGTAGAAATAGCTAATGGAGTAGGTATAATTGCAGAGGTAGATTATTCAAGAATTCAAACAAGACTAGACCAAGGTTGGATAAGTAGAGTATCAAGTAATCTAAAGGAAGTTTTTGCATGGGCACATGAATATATGGATAAAAAAGAGCCAATTTCTATAGCTTATCATGGGAATATAGTAGATTTACTTGAGTATGCAGTAAATAACAATATCCATATAGAGTTATTATCAGACCAAACTTCATGTCATGCACCATATGATGGAGGGTATTGTCCACAAGGATTAACCTTTGAAGAGAGAACAGAACTACTTAAATCAGATAAGGCTAAATTTATTGAATTAGTAAATAAATCACTTATTCATCATTTTGAGCTTATTAAGGAATTGACAAAGAGAGGCACATATTTCTTTGATTATGGGAATAGCTTTATGAAGGCAGTATTTGATGCGGGCGCCAAGGATATAGCTAAGAACGGATATGATGAAAGTGAAGGCTTTATATTCCCATCATATGTTGAAGATATATTAGGACCGCTTTTATTTGACTATGGATATGGACCTTTTAGATGGGTATGCCTAAGTGGTAAACATGAAGACCTCATAAAGACGGATAAAGCTGCTATGGAGATTATTGACCCTAATAGAAGAGGTCAAGATAGAGATAATTATGTATGGATTAGAGATGCAGAGAAGAATAAGCTTGTTGTAGGTACACAGGCAAGAATTTTATATCAGGATGCCCTTGGGCGTAGAGACATAGCTCTTAAATTTAATGAAATGGTTAGAAATGGTGAAGTAGGACCTATAATGCTAGGGAGAGACCATCACGATACAGGGGGAACAGACTCTCCATTTAGAGAGACTTCAAATATTAAGGATGGTAGCAATATTATGGCTGATATGGCTACTCACTGCTTTGCTGGAAATGCTGCTAGGGGAATGAGTCTTGTGGCACTTCATAACGGAGGTGGAGTTGGAATAGGAAAATCCATTAATGGAGGATTTGGACTTGTTCTAGATGGTAGTGAAAGGGTAGACAATATAATAAGAACTGCTATACCTTGGGATGTAATGGGAGGAGTAGCTAGACGAGCTTGGGCAAGAAATGAGAACTCTATAGAAACCTGTATAGAGTATAATAACAAACACCAAGGAACAGACCATATTACACTTCCATATATACCAGATGAAGAGTTAATCAGTAGTCTTGTAGGAAAGGCTTATAGCACAAAATAAGAAATGCGACAAATCCTATTATATCATTCTGAGTCTTAGCGAAGGATCTCAATTATTGAACAAATGAGATTATGCATCAGAATGACAAGCATAAAATTAAAGTGATTATATATGCAATAAAAAAGGGGGAGAGATAATGGCTAAAATAGTACAATGTGTTCCGAACTTTAGTGAAGGAGTAGATAAGCTACTTATAGAAAAAATAATAGATGAAATTAGAAAAGTAGAAGGTACTAAGCTAATGGATTATTCCATGGATAAAGACCACAATAGATGTGTAACTACTTTCATAGGTACGCCAGAAGCTGTAGAGGAGGCAGCCTTTAATGCATGTAAGAAAGCAGCTGAGCTTATAGACATGAGTAAACATAAAGGTGAACACCCAAGAATGGGAGCAACGGATGTTATTCCTTTAATACCTATTTCTGAGGTCACAATGGAAGAGTGTATAGAAATGTCTAAAAGACTTGGGAAAAGAATAGGTGAAGAATTAGGTATATCTGTATTTTTATATGAAAAATCTGCAAGTGCTCCGTATAGAGAAAATCTAGCTTCTGTTCGAAAGGGTCAATATGAGGGTATGAATGAAAAAATGAAGGATGAAAAATGGAAGCCCGACTTTGGACCAGATGTCCTAAATGTTAAATCTGGAGCTACTGCAGTAGGAGCAAGGATGCCTTTAGTTGCATTTAATGTAAATTTGGATACGAATAACCTAGAAATAGCAAATAAGATTGCTAGAAGCGTAAGAGGGAGAAGTGGTGGCTTTACATCATGTAAAGCTCTAGGAGTTGAAATAAAAGAAAGAAATATAGTGCAGGTTACTATGAATATGGTAGATTATAATAGTACACCGCTCTATAGAGTATTTGATATGATAGAGAGAGAAGCAAAAAGATATGGGGTCAATGTAATCGGGAGTGAAATAATTGGACTAGTACCTATGATGGCACTAATTAACTGTGCAGACTATTATTTAAGAATAGAGAACTTTAGGGAAGATCAGATACTAGAAAAGAGAATATATGAATAGGGTGATTTAATGAAGGCTGATATTGTAATAAAAAATATTTCACAGTTAGTTACGATGGAAGGGCCAGACAGACCTAGGATAAAAGAGGAAATGAAGAATATAGGATTAATTGAAAATGGAATTTTAGCCATATCAGGTGATGAGATTATTTATGTTGGTGAAGGAGAGTTGCCAGAGTATATTGTAACTTGTGATGAGACTTTAATAATTGATGGTACTGGAAAAACCGTAACCCCTGGATTAGTCGACCCACACACTCATTTAATTCATGGTGGCTCTAGAGAAAATGAACTATCTATGAAGCTAAATGGAATGAAATACATGGATATATTAAAAGCAGGCGGTGGAATTTTAAGTACTGTGAGAGCTACTCAAAAGGCTTCCTTCGAGGAATTATATACTAAGGCAGAGAAAAGTCTCAACACCATGCTAGAGTTTGGGGTAACAACAGTAGAAGCTAAAAGTGGTTATGGATTAGACACTGAAACAGAGCTAAAGCAGTTAAGAGTTGCAAAGGAGCTAAATGAAAGACATCCAGTTGATATAGTCTCCACATTTATGGGTGCCCATGCGATACCAGCAGAATATAAAGACAGTCCAGAAAAGTTTGTGGATATTATTATCAATGAAATGCTTCCTAAGGTTGCAGAAGAAAACCTAGCTGAATTTTGTGATGTATTTTGTGAAGAAGGAGTTTTTACTGTTGACCAAACTAGGAGAATACTAAATGCAGCTAGAGAATATGGTATGCTTCCTAGAGTACATGCTGATGAAATAGAGCCCTTTGGAGGTGCAGAGCTAGCAGCAGAAATAGAGGCTATATCAGCTGACCATTTAGTTGCTGCCAGTGAAGCAGGTATGAGAATGATGGCAGATAAAGGTATAATAGCGGACTTACTCCCTGCTACATCATTTAATTTGGCTACAGGGAAGTTTGCTAATGCTAGAAAAATGATTGAATTAGGAGTACCTGTTGCACTGTCTACAGACTATAACCCTGGTAGCAGTCCAACTGAAAACTTACAGCTAGTAATGTATTTTGCTTCATTAATTTTGCGGATGACTCCTGAAGAAGTGTTTACTGCAGTAACAATAAATAGTGCCTGTTCTCTTAGGAGAGAAGAGATTATTGGTAGTTTGAGAAAAGGAAAGAGGGCAGATATAGTTATTTTTGATTCTCCAAATATAAATTATATTATTTATCATTTTGGAATAAATCATGTTGATATAGTGATTAAAAATGGTAAAATAGTAGTAGAAAAAGGTAGAACAAAGGGCGCATTTTAATGTGCCCTTTTCTTAAAGCTTAATATAAATAGTATAATATATTTATTAAGATATAGGAGGAGCTTAGATGGTTTCAAAAGAAAAGTTGGATAGAATTAATTTTCTGGCAAGAAAGTCAAAAGAATCAGGATTAACAGCCCAAGAAAAGGAAGAGCAAAAGTTTTTAAGGCAAGAATATCTGTCTGCTTTTAGAGATAATTTCAGAAAACAGCTTGATTGCATAGAAATTATTGACAACAATGAAAAACAAAAAAATTAGATAGGAAAAAAATGAAGGAAAAACAGAATTATTGTAGAAATAGAAAGTAATAAAAAAAGAAAAGGGGGATTTTTAAGATGGCTGAAAATCAATATGTTATATTTAAGCTATGTAAAGAGGAATTTGGTATAGATATAATGAACGTTAGAGAAATAGTTCAATATCAAGAGAGTGTAAAAGTACCTAATTCACCCAACTTTGTTGAAGGCATAATAAACTACAGAGGTAAGGTAATTCCGATAGTATGCTTAAAAAAGAAATTTGGTATGGAAAGCAGCATAAAAGATGCAAATACTAGGATAATTGTCATTAATTTAAATGATAAGCAGATTGGCTTTTTAGTAGATGAGGCTTCTCAAACAGTAAGGATTGATGAATCAAATATTGATTTGACACCTGATATTATTACAGGAGTAGAAAGAAAATATATAACTGGTGTAGGAAAAGTAGGTGATAGGCTAATTATTCTCATTGACTTAGAAAAAGTTTTAACTGACGATGATAAAGAAAAGATTGAAATGTTGGAAGTATAATGTCAAGTTTAATAAAAATCTAAAACATATGTAAATTTATGTCAGCGAAAACTATATATTTCCTCCAATAGTTGCTAAATTTTTTAATGTAAGTCTTCTATACTTTTAAATAAGTATATAAAGTATAGGAGGCTTTTTATGAGGAAAAATAGCATTATATTAATTAGTGTTCTTTTGCTTTTTGTTTTTGTGCATGGGTACCTATATGGTTCTAGTTATGAGAAAAATCAAAATGGATATAAAGAAATTATAGAAGAGCTTCTATCTAACAGGACAAGCATTATGAATAGAGCATTATATGGTGATGAGGATATAAATATTTCTTTCGTCGATTTAGAAAAAGTAGAAAGTGGCAAACTACTTGAAGAGGATATAGAATCTTTATTATACGCAAGAACAAATCCTACTGACTATCCTTTTATATCTAATGTAGAGGTGTTAGAGGTAGAGCTCTTAGAGTGGCAGGATAATATTTATAAATTTAAGGTACTTATTCAGTGGGAAGTCATAGAGATTGAAGAGTATAAGTTGGATATTGAGTTTTTTATACATATGAAACAAGAATATGGCGATTTTTTATTGATAAGTTTAGACCCTGTTATATAGTCTAACTGGGTGTTTTATTTAGCTTAATCAATGATTTTTGAGGTGTTCACATTGTCAAAATCAAAATTAGATTTGAAAAAAATGAACGAGATTATTGAAAAAACTATTGTTACTATAGAATCAGGAAGACAAGAGATTTTTGAAATTGCTGAAGATGCTAGAAAAGAATGTGAGAGAATTAAACAAGAGTTAACTAGCATAAACCATAAAGTTTCTTTAACTATACTTGAAGTAGATGAGCTTAAACGTGAGGAAAAGAGAGCTAAAATTAGGCTTATGATGGTTAGTAAGGATTTTAATCAGTACTCTGAGGAGGATATAAGGCTTGCATACGAGGAAGCTAATAATATTCGTATAAAGCATTTATTAAAGAAAAGAGAAGAAAAAGATTTAATAGTGAGAAGAACAGATTTAGAACTGAATTTTAAGAGAACTAATGAGATTCTAAAAAGGGCTGAAAAACTAGTGGCTCATGTTGGTGTGGCTATGGATTTCTTAAAAGGCAATTTAAATGATATCTATGAGACTATTGGGGATATGAGTAAAAAACAACTTCTTGGAATTAAAATTATAGAGGCCCAAGAAGAAGAGAGGATGAGGGTTTCTAGAGAAATACATGATGGTCCTGCACAATCAATGGCAAATGTGGTTTTGAAAGCAGAGCTATGTGAGAAGTTATTATCTATAGATATAAATCAATCACGAACAGAGCTACAAAAACTAAAAGATATAGTTAGAACAAGCTTAAAAGACATTAGAAAAATAATTTATGATTTGAGACCGATGTCATTAGATGATTTAGGGCTTGTTCCTACTATACAAAGGTATATAGATAGATATATAGAAGAAACAGGAATAAATGTTGAACTTATGGTACTTAACAAACAACCGGATATTGATTCAGTTATAGAAATAGCATGTTTTAGAATAATTCAAGAGGCTTTAAATAATATACTCAAACATTCAAAGGCTCAGGATGTATTGATAAAAATAGATCAGACACATGACAAGTTATATATTGTTGTAAAGGATAATGGCATTGGGTTTGATATGAATGGACGTAAGTTTAAGTCGGGAGAAAGTGGATTTGGACTTATTGGAATGAAGGAAAGAGCAGAACTGTTAAATGGAAAGCTAGATATAGTATCTACTCTTGGAGCGGGAACTAAGATTGCCTTAACTATACCTTTAGAAAGAAAGGATGGATTATATGAGTGATAAGAATATTTCGGTGTTAATAGCAGATGATCATTCACTAATGAGAGAAGGGCTTAAACAAATACTTGAACTAGAGCCTAATATTAAAGTTGTATCTTCAGTATCTAATGGTGAAGAAGCTATTAAAGAAGCACAAAAACTTAAACCAGATGTTATATTATTAGATATAAATATGCCCAAATTGAATGGTTTAGATGCATTGAGAAGAATAAAAGATATTGGGATAAATTCTAAAATAATTATGCTTACTATACATGATGCTAGGGAATACTTATACGAAACCATTAGGATAGGGGCTAATGGATATGTATTAAAAGATGCAGACTCTGACACTTTAATAAAGGCTATTAAAGATGTTGTTGAAGGGAAATCTTACATACAACCTAGCTTATCCGAGTTGCTAGTGAAAGAGTTTAACGCTAAAGGGGGAAAAGATAAAGAAACTTCTCTTATTGAATCTCTAACAAAACGAGAATATGAAGTGCTTACTCTTATTGCAGAAGGAATGAATAATAGAGAAATTGCAGAGAAACTTTTCATAAGTGAAAAGACTGTTAAGAACCATGTTTCAAACATATTTAAGAAAATTGACGTATCAGATAGAGTTCAAGCTGCAATATTTACATATAGAAATAATATTAAAAAGTTATAATAATTTATATTACGAAAAAGTCTAGCTAACTAGGCTTTTTTTAAAAAACTAATTGGAAAGTTCTATTTTACAGCATTTATAATCAAGAACTTTCTGACAATGAGTTTTAAGCAGACTGCCGAAATCTTTGATTTCACGCAAGTCGCTTATACAATGGCTCAATAAAAGTTTATTTAGTTTATAATTTTTCGATAGAAACTTTTACTTAGAGATATTAAAATCTTTACTTACTTAACCTACATTTGTTACAGAATCAATATATTATTGACATAAAAAAGGAGTAAATATATTATATTAGTTAGGGACGCTAAATTTTAAGTGGAGGGATAAGAATGGGAGATAAAACTGAGGGAAAAAAGCTTCAAGATTTACTAACTCATAAATGGAGAAATTCTTGGGAACATTTTAATGAAAGCGAAGTAAAAGATGTATTCGAAACTGGAGAAGAGTATAAGTATTTTCTTGATATATGTAAGACAGAGAGAGAATCTGCTGAGGAAATCGTTAAGAGAGCAAGGGAAAAAGGCTACATATCTATTGAGGAATTAATTAAGAATCAAAAGCAAATAGAACCAGGGATGAAGATTTATGCTGAAAACAAGAACAAGGCAGTTGCGTTATTTGTAATAGGAAAAGAAAAACTCGAAAATGGCATGAATATTGTAGGCTCTCATATTGATGCACCAAGAATTGACTTAAAGCAATTTCCTCTATATGAAGATTCAGAATTAGCGCTGCTTAAGACTCATTATTATGGTGGTATTAAGAAATACCAGTGGGTTGCTTTACCTTTAGCACTTCATGGTGTCCTTATAAAGAAAAATGGTGAAAAGGTAAAGGTAGTTATTGGGGAAGAGGAAGATGATCCAGTATTCTTTATAACAGATTTGTTGCCACATCTTGCTAAGGATCAGATGGCTAAAAAGATGGACGAGGGAATTACAGGAGAAGGACTTAATGTTTTATTTGGAAGTATCCCTTACAATGAAAAAGAACTCAGTGACAGAGTAAAGCTTAATGTTCTAAATATCTTGTATGAGAAATATGGAATGGTAGAAGAAGATTTTACTTCAGCTGAATTTGAAATAGTTCCTGCAGGAAAGGCTAAGGATGTAGGTATTGACAGGAGCATGGTTGGGGGCTATGGTCAAGATGATAGAGCTTGTGCCTTTACAGCACTTAAAGCAATACTTAACGTAGAAAATCCTAACAGAACGGCAGTCGCTTTATTTGTAGATAAAGAAGAGATTGGTAGTGTTGGTAATACAGGAATGGAATCTATGTTCTTTGAAAATATGGTTTCTGAGCTTATAGCCTTATCTAATACTAGTTACAGTGATTTAATAGTCAAGAGAGCTTTAGCAAACTCAAAAGTCCTATCTGCAGATACACTAGCTGGCTTCGATCCAAATTATCCTGAAGTACTAGATAAGAAAAATTCTCCTTTTATAGGTAAAGGAATTACTCTAGTCAAATACACAGGTGTTAGAGGAAAAGGCGGCAGTAATGATGCTAACTCTGAATATTTAGGAGAGGTTAGAAAGCTATTTAATGATAACAATATTATTTGGCAAATGGGTGAGCTAGGTAAAGTAGACCAAGGTGGCGGTGGAACAATAGCTTACATATTAGCTAGATATGGGATGGAAGTAGTAGACTGTGGAGTGCCACTTTTAAGTGTTCATGCTCCTTATGAGATTGCAAGCAAGGCTGATATTTATATGACATATAAAGGATATAAGGTATTTTTTGAATCATAAAAAATAGCCGAGGATTTGTCCTCGGCTAATATAATTATCTGTTCTATAACTGTGCTTTAGATATATACTCAATTACAAAATCCCTGAAGGTCAGACTTAATGGTGAAAGCTGTCTTTTTTTATGATAAACAAAATAAAATTGACGCCTTAAATCTAAACCTTTAATATTATAGGGCTTCAATATACCTAAATCCATTTCTCTTTTAATAGCTCTTTCAGAAATGAAGCTTATTCCAATACCTAACTCAATAAATTTTTTAATAGTTTCGATATCCTCAATATAGGCAAGTATGTTAAAGGTATCTAAATCAAGCCCTTGTTCTTTTAACTTGTTCTCCAAAAGTTCTCTTGTACCTGACCCCTTTTCCCTAAGAATAATTTTCTTCTCTAACAAAAAGTCCATATCAAGCTCACTGTATTCTTCCCACGGATAATCCTTAGTATTTGGGGTAACAACATACATCTTATCTTCCATTAATTCTATGTATTCAAGTTGAGGAGAAGGAAACTTAGCTCCGATTATTCCAAAGTCAGTTACACCATCTAACAAACCTTCAACAACTTTTTTTGAGTCGAAGTCTGATAATGTAAATGTGACATCGGGATATTTATCAGTAAATTGTTTCAATAATGGTGGAAGTACATAATGTCTTGGAATAGAGCTAGAGCTTATTTCTAGATGACCTTGAACTTTACCCTTATGAGCTCCTAAATCAAACTGTGCCATGTTACGCATATTTATAATATTAAGTGCATATTTGTAAAGAAGTTCACCAGCTTCAGTAGGTGAAACACTTTTACCCGATCTATTTAACAAAAATGTTCCAAGTTCATTTTCTAGGTTTTGAATATGGCTCGTAACAGTAGGCTGAGTAAGGTATAATTTTTGAGCAGCCTTCGAAAAACTTTTTCTATTTACTACTTCTATAAAGGTTTCAAGTTGTCTAAAATCCAATATATCACCACTTTCTATTCTCATAATTTAATACTATTTGAAAAGAGCAATTTTGTCAATAATCATAGATAATACTAATAGCACTAGACTTAATATGGGGTGTATATCGTGAGTATTATATTAGATGAGTTGAATTATACCATAGGCAAATTAAATTAAAAGGAACGAGAAGGAAAGGAGCTTAAAGAAAATCAATTTTGGTATGGAGAAGAGTTAAAGGCTGCAAGAGATATAGTATTGAAGGTAGAAAAGTTAGATAGGTAGTTAAAGATTAGAGCTACAATTTAATACGCTTATCTCATATTAAGTAGACTTTAGTAATATAATCTATTAAAGCTAGTATGAGAGGTGATATTCATGAAGCATATGACGATACTAGAATACAATGATGGTTCAGGACTTACTGATAAAGTTCAAAGATGGGTAAGTGAAAACGAGGACCAAATTCTGGAGATAGTAGATGTTGAATATTCACAGCACGGAAATATTTTTATTGCTACAATAACTTATGAAGAGCGTACATAGTATTTTTATGAGCAAAAAAATATAAAAAGCAAGATATATACCAGTATATGTCTTGCTTTTTATATTTAATATTTAATATGGTGCCCGAGGCGAGAGTCGAACTCGCATGGTTTCCCGCTCGATTTTGAGTCGAGTGCGTCTGCCATTCCGCCACTCGGGCTTATAAGCTAGAACAAAAAAATTTTAACATAATACAGATGATAAGTCAATAGAAAATAAAGTAACTTATTAATAAGGAAATTCATATACTTTTTGTAACGAATAGAAAATTCTATTTTAGGCTCTAATGTTATGATAGAAACTTTTATTTTATTACAATGATAGTTATTTTATAGGTGATAAATTTTAGTAATATTACATAAACTTTTCTTACATGGTGTTAATTTATTGTTTGTAGGAGGATATGTATGAGAAGGTTCATAATAATAATCGCATTAACTTTAGTATTTTCTTTTCAAAGCGTAGCTCAATCCCAACAAGCAATACCTCAATATAGAATAGAAATAGATATATTGTCTAGAACTCTCTATTTTTTTGAGAACAACAGCATAACAAAAAAATATCCTATAGCTGTGGGAAAAGCGAGTACACAAACACCAATAGGAGAATACAAGATAATTAACAAAGTAGTTAATCCATATTACTCCAAGAAGAAAATAGCAGGAGGAAGTCCACAAAACCCTTTAGGCAGTAGGTGGATGGGGTTTAAGCCATCCTACGGAATCCATGGAAATAACAATCCAAAGTCTATAGGAACATTTGTGTCAGAGGGCTGCGTAAGAATGTACGATAAGGATGTAAAGGAGTTATATGAAAAGGTTACATTAGGAACACCAGTAATGGTAAAATACGAGCCAATACAAGTAAAAAATGATATAGAAAAAGCTAATCCCATAATTATTGTATATCCTGATACCTATAAGCAGGTATCAAATTTGGCAAATCTAGTTGACGAAAAATTAATAGAGCTTAGTCTTATAGATAAAATTGATGCTAATAGACTAAACGCATTAAAAAAGCTATTGAATAAAGAACTTGTGTTTTTTTCAGACAAATGGGTTTACATGATAAATGGAAATTATATTACTAATGATGTAGTAATTAAGGATGCTGATCTATATGTGAATCTTGATAAAATTTGTAGCTATCTTAATATAGATATAGTAGCTACTGAATCTATTGAAACTGTTCAAATTTTAAATAATAACATACCTATAATAGAAAACGAAGGAAGTAGGTATGTTACAGTTAGTTCATTAGAGAATAATCTTGGTGGGATTCACAAGATAAATAGAGAACAGCAATTAATTAACTTAGATTTAAGCTATATACTATATAATAGCAAGTTTGTAAAAGGTGGAATAATAGATATAGAAGGAGAGGCAGCCATTTCTTTAGATGCCTTAGACAACATGTTTTATGGCAAACTAAGTAGTTCTAAGGATAAAGCAAGTGTAATAGTAAATAATAAAGAAATAGAATGTAATATCGTTAATAATAAGCCATATATATATTTGAAGGATTTTATAGCTCAAACAAACTTTAAATTAAATACATATACAAAGGATAAGTATATAGAAATTTTTAGTGATGCTTATGCAATTTATTATGGAATAACCTATAAAGGAATTATCAGCAACAGGGATTTCTTTATTCCTAGGGAACTACTAATAAAGATGTTATCTGATTATCAAATAGATCCATTTGATAACTGTGATTGCTTAGCTACTATACAAATTTTATTACAGGAAAATGAGTTATACTATAATATAAGTAGATTACCAAATTGCTATAAGGTAACAAAGAAATATTATAATACAATATTTTTTCTTGATAAGAAAATGTGTCCATAATTTTAATTATTTCTAAAAAATATGTTGATAGACAGAACATTAAAAAAACCTTTAATTTCATTACTGAAATTAAAGGTTTTTTGTGCATAATCACCCCAAAAATGATAGAATAGATTTTAGATTTGTATGCTGATAAATATAAGGTATAAATAACATATAAAAGCATTTGGGGGAAGAGGTGAATGAATGTTTGATAAGGAGCAAAAACTCATAAAAAAATGCGCAAATGGAAACTTAAAGGCTTTTGATGAACTAATAGAAAAGTATGAAAAAACAGCTTATAACATAGCACTTAGAATGTTAAAGAACCCAGAAGATGCAATGGATGTTTCTCAAGAAGCATTTATTAAGGTTTTTAGATCTATAAAGACCTTTAACTTTGAGTCGGCATTTTCTACATGGTTGTATAGAATAGTTACAAATACCTGCCTAGATTTTTTAAGAAAAAGGAATTCCAATGTTTATTCAATAGATAATCCAATTCAAACAGAGGAAGGAGAAATTGAAAGAGATATTCCTGACGAAGCTGACAGCCCAGAAGAATTATTAGAAAAGAAGCTTACAAAGGAAATGGTTAATAATTCAATAAATAAATTAGAGGAAAATCATAGGATAGTAATAATTCTTAGAGATATTCAGGGGTTCAGTTACGAAGAAATATCGAAGATTTTAGATTGCTCTATTGGAACTGTAAAATCAAGAATAAATAGAGCACGTAAAAACTTGAAAGATATAATAATAAAAGATATGGAACTTAATAAAGAATATAACGTCTAATATTTGAAAGGAGGGATAAGATGAATTGCAGAGAGTTTACTGATAATATATCCTCATATATTGACAATGAAATGAATGAAATAGAAAAAAAAGAATTTGAACTTCATATTTTAAAATGCAATAATTGTAGACAAGAATATGAAGATATGATTAAGATGCTAAAATATATAAAATACCAGGAACAAGCTGAACTACCTGATAATTATAGATTAGAACTTAGACGCAAATTGAAAAAGGCAGCTAAAGAAGAGAAGAAAGTAAGTTGGAGGCTTATATCTTCTATAGCAGCAGGACTTATTATAATGATTGTAAGCTTTAGTATACTTTATGATAGATTTCCACTTAAGGGACAAGAAGAAAATTTAAGTAAAAGTGATAAAAGCCAAATTTTGCAGGGAAATATGACTTTTGATGCAAAGGAGCCTATGGTATCAATAGAAGAAAAAAATATAGAAGTGAAAGCTTTTACTGATAACTCTGTTACTGACCCTAATATAGCAATTACTAGTGTTCCAGTAAAAGGGAGTGATAAAGAGAATTTTTCATCAATGCAAGACTTTGGAACTATGGCTTCGAGAAGTAGCATAGGAAAAAGTAGAAAAGCAATAAAGGAAGCATACTTATCTATTGATTTAGAAGAATTAGATAAAGTTCAGGAGAAAATATCTAATTATATTGAAGAAAATGGAGGATTTATAGAAAGCATTGATAAAGAAGGATTTGAGAATAGTATAGAGCATAATGAAAGAAGTCATTTAATTAAAATTAGAATATCATCAGATAAATTTGAAGAAACATTAGATTTTTTAAGACAATTAGGGACTTTGATAGAAGAGAAGTTAACACATGATGATATTACTGATGAATACTATAATATAGAAACTAATTTGAGATGCCTATATGAACAAGAAAACTTATTGCTAGGGATATTATATAAAGTAGAAGATGCAGATGATAAAGCTCTGGTAGAAGATGAACTTAAGAAAGTAAAAGAGGAAATCAACTCAGAAGCATTATCTTTAGAAGAATATGATAATTCAACAATGCTATCGACTATTAACACTAAGCTAAATGAAGTAGGTAAAGATGACTGATATTTTAGAACTCTAACTTTAGAGTTCTTTTTAT